>JAGREA010000205.1 GCA_020446745.1 Rhodobacterales bacterium
CTGCCTTCGGGTACCTCGCGCTGCAGGGACTTGCGGAACAGCTTCTTCAGGCCGTCCTTGTCCAGGGACTTGATGTGGGTCAGGCTGTCGCGCAGGCGCGGCACGTGGGCTTCCTCGATCAGGTTGCCGCAGGCCACGAAGTAGCGACCGTCCTGCTGGCCGATGGACAGCACGCCATAGCGCAGGTCGATGATCACCGGGTCCAGGTCGTCGGTCCGGTTCTCGGCCGAATAGCGCACCACGTTCTGCACCATTTCGACGAAGATCGAGAACATGCCCATGGAGGTGCGCTTGTCCAGTTCGTCGATGGCGAACTTCTTGCGCAGGGCCTTGCCGATGCCCAGCACCACCTCTTCCGACATGTAGCCGGTGAAGCAGAACGAGATGCCGCCGGTGAGCATTTCGTCGTGGAGTATTTTCAGGCGTTGCACGGCATCCTCCACGTCCGGGGGGGCAGGGAGACGGATGGGGACATCACGAATCCTCCTCGACCAGGGAAAAGGCGGCGTGTTCCAGGTCCTCGCCGAAGTCCTCGCCCAGCTCGGCCATGCTTTCGTCGCCCGGGCGGTAGTGCCAGGCCACCCGCACGTCGGCGCCGCCTTCCGCGGCCTCGTCCAGGGTGGTCATCAGGGTCATGATCTTCCGTGCCGACGAGGAATTGAAATAGATCAACGCGAAGGTCACCGACAGGGTTCCCTCGGGCCGGTCGTCCAGGTGCCCGCGCACGTGCTGGATGGTCTTCTCCAGGGCGGCGGCGGCTTCCTCGGAATAGGACTCGCCGGCGATCAGAAGGGTGCCTTCCGCCGCCTTGAACGTGATGCCGGGGCAGTTTTCCGTCGCTGAGAAGAGAAGATCGCTCATCGGCCGTTCCGTTCACTGAAAGAGTCCCGATCAGGACCGTACCACAGTTTCATAGGCGGAAGCCCAACAGGGATATGTCATCGCGCCGGGGATCCGGTCCCTGGTAGGCCACGAAGGCCCGCCGCACTTCCGCCGCCTGCTCGCCCAAGGGCAGGGTCGAGACCCGCGCCAGCAGGTCGGTGAACCGCCGCCGGCCGAACATCATGTGGTCCGGTCCGCCCACCTGGTCCAGGATGCCGTCGGTGACCATGTAGTAGGTCCGGGCCGGGTCCGCCGCCAATTGGTGGCAGGTGTATTCCTGGTCCTCGGGCACTTCCGGATAGGCGATGCCGGTCCGCGTGCCGCGCACCCGCGTCACCTCTCCGCCCTCGGCCACGTACAGGTCCATGCGGGCGCCCACGAAATCCACCGTGGCGCCGCCGTCGCGCACGTGGCACAGGCCCAGTTCCATGCCGTCGTCGGTTTCCGCCGCACCGGAATCCTGGCCCAGGGCGGCGCGCATCAGGTGGTGGATGCGCTGCGTCAGGTCGGCCAGGCCGCCGTTCTGGGCGTCGTCCTCGGCCCGGTCCAGGATGCTGGAGCAGACCAGGGTCATCAGCGCCCCGGGCACCCCGTGGCCCGTGCAGTCGCCCAGCATCAGCAGGTGCCCGTCGCGCCACCGGCGGCACCAGTACAGGTCGCCGCCCACCACGTCGCGGGGCTCCCACAGGACCATGAACTGCGACACCGCCTGGCGCATCTCGGCGGGCGTGGGCAGGAACGACCGCTGGATGCGGCTGGCGTATTCGATGCTGGCGTGCAGTTCGGCCGTGCGCTGCTGGACCAGTTCCTCCAGGTGGGCCTGGTAGTCCTTGATCTTCCGGTTGGTCTCCTTCTGGCGCTGGCACATCTGGGTGTAGGCGCCCACCACCAGGCCCAGTTCGTCGGAACTTTTCCAGGCGATGGGCTCGGCGCTGTCCTCGTTGCCGCGGCGGGTCTCGATGGCCTGCTTCAGCAGCGCCAGGGGGCGGCCGATGAACAGCCGGTTGGTGATCAGGGTGGCCGCCGTCAGGGCCACCAGCAGGGCCGCCAGCACCCGCAGGTTCAACAGCGCGTTGTCGTAAAGCTGGGCGGTGATCTGATGGCCGGTGACGCCCAGGATCACCTGGCCGATGATCTGCGAGTCCGTCTGCTCGTGGTACACGATGTCCCGCGCCAGGCGATAGGCCGGCTTTTCGGGCGGTTTGTCCCAGGCGCCCATGGCGATGATGTTGGTGCCCGTTTCGTCGCGCACCACGGCGTCGCGCATGATGGGCAGCTTCATGATCTGGTTGATGGCGGATTCAATGCTTTCCGAATCGAATTCCCACACGGCCTGGGCCAGGGTGGTGCTTTGCACGGCCGTCAGGCTGCGCAGCTGTTCGATCAGTTCCTGTTCCTGTTCCCGGTGGTAGTTCCAGGACTGGATCGCGAAAACCGCGACCACCGATGCCAGGACCATCGGCAGGTAGACCGCCAAGGTCTTGCCCGTAAGGGACCGAAAAATCATGCCATTCCCGTTCTGGTTGGCCTGAAACCCGGCGATTCGACCACATTTGCGACGTTCGGGAAAGACCCTATGTTGCCAGTGGAAAATGTCCCGCCCGCGGAACGACCCGGCGGATTCCCGGCGCCCCCCGGCCCGACGCACCATTGACCACCAGGGTCTCAACCCCCCATATGGAAGCCGGCTTGGGACCGGGCGGGGAGGGATGACATGACGACGACGGAAAAGGCGCCACTGTTCACGCCGGTCCTGGTGGCCGGCAGCCTGATCCTGCTGGTCAGCTTCGCCATCCGCGCCACCTTCGGGGTGTTCCAGATCCCCATCGCCGAGGACTTCGGCTGGCCGCGGTCGGAATTCTCCATGGCCATCGCCATCCAGAACCTGGCCTGGGGCATCGGCCAGCCCCTGTTCGGCGCCATGGCCGAGAAGTTCGGCGACATGAAGGCCATCGTGCTGGGCGCCGTGGTCTACGCCCTGGGGCTGGTGTTCAGCGCCTATTCGGTGACGCCCGAGGCCCACCAGGCGTGGGAGCTGCTGGTCGGGTTCGGCATCGCCGGCACCGGGTTCGGGGTGATCCTGGCCGTGGTCGGGCGCTGCGCCAGCGACGACAACCGCTCGCTGGCCCTGGGCATCGCCACCGCCGCCGGCTCGGCCGGGCAGATCGTCGGCCCGCCCACCGCCGACCTGCTGCTGCGCCACATGCACTGGTCATCGGTGTTCCTGGTGTTCGCCGTGGTCATCCTGGCCGTGCTGGTGGTGCTGCCCATGATGCGCACGGGCCGCGCCGCCACCCGCCAGGAGCTGGAGGAAAGCCTGGGCCAGGTGCTGGTCAAGGCGGCCAAGGACCCCACCTACACCATGATCTTCCTGGGCTTCTTCTCGTGCGGGTTCCAGCTGGCCTTCATCACCGCCCACTTCCCGGCCTACGTGACCGAGGTCTGCGCCGCCATCCCCAACGGCTCCATCCTGCGCGGCCTGGGGGTGCAGAGCACCTCGGCCCTGGGCGCGGCGGCCATTGCCCTGATCGGCATGACCAACATCGTCGGCACCATCCTGGCCGGCGCCCTGGGCAAGACCCTGTCGAAGAAGTACCTGCTGGTGGCCATCTACACCGGGCGCACGGTGGCCTCGGCCGCCTTCATCCTGCTGCCCATGACGCCGACCACGGTGGTGATGTTCTCGCTGGCCATGGGCAGCCTGTGGCTGGCCACGGTGCCCCTCACGTCCGGCCTGGTGGCCCACATCTACGGCCTGCGCTACATGGGCACGCTGTACGGCATCGTGTTCTTCTCCCACCAGCTGGGCTCGTTCCTGGGCGTGTGGCTGGGCGGCACGCTGTATGACCGGTTCGGGTCCTACGACATCGTGTGGTGGGTGGGCGTGGGCGTGGGGGCCTTTTCGGCCATCATCCACATCCCGGTGCGGGAATCACCCGTGGCCAGCCCGGCGGCGGCCTGACCGGAAGCCCGGCGGCGGCCTGACCGGAAGCCCGGCGGCGGCCTGACCGGAAGCCCGGCGGCGGCCTAAGTGTAGCTGTTGATGGCCACGAACACGGCCGGCGTGGCGCCCGGGTTGCGGTAGCCGTGGGGCGTGTCGCCGGCGAAGCGCAGGAACTGCCCCGGCGCCAGGGCGTGCCAAGCCTCGTCCACCAGGATCTCCATGGTGCCGGAAACCGCCATCAGGGTTTCCACCATCCCGGCCTCGTGGGCGGCGGTGCGGTTCTCGAACCCGGGCCGCAGGGTGACTTCCACCATCTCGAACCCCAGGCGCGGGTCGAAGGGGAACAGCACCGCCAGGGCCACGCCTTCGTCCATGGGGCGGCGCAGGCGGGCGGCATCGCGGATCTGCGGCTGGATGTCGTCGTCCTTGCCCGGGGCGTGCATAAGGGCGGTGAACGACACCTTCAGGCCCTTGGCGATCTTCCACAGGACGGCCACGGTGGGAACGGATTCGCCCCGCTCCATCGGTTCCAGCAGGGCCGCATCGACTCCCGCCTCCTCGGCCAGCCGGTCCAGGTTCCAGCCCAGGGCGATGCGCCGGGCCTTGATTTTGCGCGCCAGGTGCGGGAGAGCGTCGTTCATGGAAACCATTCCGATGCGAAAGGACGTGTGTGACAACGCCCATCTGTTAGGATCACCATCCTGTGCCTTATAGCGCATGTTCGTGTTTTCCGCGAGGCCCCATGCAACGCATTCTCTCTCCTGCCCACATCACCGCGGGTTTCGTGTCGGTACTGGTGGGCTACACCAGCGCCGCCGCCATCGTGCTGAAGGCGGCCGAGGCCGGCGGGGCGGATTCGGCCCAGGCGGCCTCGTGGCTGTGGGCCCTGGGCATGGGCATGGGGGGGCTGGGCATCCTGCTGTCGGTGCGCTACCGGGTGCCCGTCGGCATCGCCTGGTCGACGCCCGGGGCGGCCCTGCTGGTCACCGCCCTGTCCGGCGTGCCCATGGACCAGGCCGTGGGCGCCTTCCTGGCCTGCGCCGCGCTGATCGCCCTGGTCGGCGCCCTGGGCTGGTTCGGCCGCCTGATGGCCCTGGTGCCGCAGACCCTGGCGGCGGCCATGCTGGCCGGCGTGCTGGTGCGCTTCGGCCTGGATGTGTTCGTGGCCCTGGAAAGCCGCCCGGCGCTGGTGGGCGGCATGGTGGCGACCTATGTGCTGGGCAAGGCGGCGCTGCCCCGCTACGCCGTGCCCCTGACCCTGCTGGTGGGGGTGGTGCTGGCCGTGGGCCTGGGCCTGGTGGGGCCGCTGCCGCCCCTGCTGCGGCCCACGGTGCCGGTGTTCGTCATGCCCGCCTGGTCCTTGTCGGCCCTGGTGGGCGTGGCCCTGCCGCTGTTCGTGGTCACCATGGCGTCGCAGAACGTGCCCGGGGTGGCGGTGCTGCGGGCCCACGGTTACGAGGTGCCGACCTCGCCGGTGATGCTGGGCACCGGGCTGACCGGCCTGCTGCTGGCGCCCTTCGGCGGCTTCGCCTTCAACCTGGCGGCCATCACGGCGGCCATCTGCATGGCCCCCAGCGTGGACCCCGACCCGTCGCGGCGCTGGATGGCCGCCGTGTGGTGCGGCCTGTTCCACATCCTGGTGGGCAGTTTCGGGGCCTCGGTGGTGGGCCTGTTCGGCGCCCTGCCCGGGGAACTGGTGTCGGCCATCGCCGGCCTGGCCCTGCTGACCACCATCGGCGCCAGCCTGCGCATGGCCCTGGACGACACCGATTCGCTGGATGCCGCCGTGATGACCTTCGCCGTCACCGCCTCGGGCCTCACCTTTCTGTCCATCGGCAGCGCCTTCTGGGGCCTGGCCCTGGGGCTGGCCGTGCAGGCCCTTTCGCGGTGGCTGCGGGGTGGCAAAAGGGCCTGATTCCCGGCCCCTGCGGCGTCGTCCTTGTGACGCCCGGCAGGGCCGGGCGGGGAGGGCCGCGACGGTTCTTGTGAACCGTCCTTATTTTTTATCTTCGTAATATATAATATTCATGTAAAATCCTACCCGACCTTTGCATTTTTCGGACCGACACGGTAAGACATGGCCATGACCTACCCGTTCGGGCATCACGCGGATAACCCCCCGGAATCCATGAGCCAGGCGGACCCCAAGAGCATCGAGATCGTCATCGCCGACAAGTCGCCCATCGTCCAGGGCGGCCTGGGCCGCATGTTCGAGGACGACGAGCGGTTCACCCTGGTGGCCACGGCGTCGGACGGCGAGCGGTTCATGGAGGCGGTGGAGCGCCTGCGGTTCTCCATCGGCATCATCGGCTGGGACATGCCCTACATGGACGGCCGGGCGGTGCTGCAGGCGGTGCGCGAACGGCCCAACCCGCCGCGGCTGATCGTCTACACCGGCAACGGCTCGCCCGAGATCCCGCGCCAGACCATGCAGCTGGGCGGGGCCGGTTTCTGCTCCAAGCGCGAGCCTCCCAGCCGCCTGGTGGAAACGGTGATCGCCGTTTCGGAAGGGCGCATGGTGTTCCCGTTCATGGACATGAGCCGCCCCGGCGGCGATCCCTACGCCACCCTGACCACCCGCGAGCAGGAACTGCTGGCGTCCCTGGCCAAGGGGCGCACCAACGCCCAGATCGCCGGCGATCTGGACATCTCGCTGAACACGGTGAAATTCCACCTGAAGAACCTGTACAGCAAGCTGACGGTCAAGAACCGGGCCCAGGCCGTGGCCCACTACCTGAAATCCCACGGATAAGCCCCCCGTCCCATGCCTACCCGTTCGGGCGGGGTGATCGCCACCCCTACGGACCCGTCTTCACCACCCCTAAGAGACCCCACGGCCCCCCTTGCGGGTGTTCCCTCGGCGACGTCCACTTCCCAATATGGCGCCAATTCGGACTCCGTGCCCGGGTGGGCGCGCCGTTCGGGGTGGTGCATGCCGGCTTCCCCATGGACTTCAGACCGTTCCGTGACCCGTGATGACGAGTGAAGGCGACCCGATGCCGTTCAAGAGTGTCAACCGGCCCATCATTCTTGGCGTCGTCGGCGATTCCGCCGCCGGCAAGACGACCCTGACCAACGGCATCGCCATGATTCTGGGTCCGGACAAGGTGGTGACCCTGTGCACGGACGACTACCACCGCTATGGCCGGGCCGAACGGCGCAAGCTTGGCGTCACGGCCCTGGACCCGGCGGCCAACCACATGGACATCCTGGAGCAGCACATCCAGCTGCTGCGCGAGGGCAAGCCGATCCTGAAGCCCGTCTACAACCACGCCAAGGGCCGGTCCGAGCCGGCGGCCTACGTGGAGCCCCGGGAATACGTCATCGTCGAGGGGCTGCTGGGCTACACCACCCGGGCCCTGCGCACGGCCTATGACGTGAAGGTGTACCTGGAGCCCGACGAGGACCTGCGGGTGAAGTGGAAGGTGCAGCGCGACACGGCCCTGCGCGGCTATGGCGAGAAGGAGGTCCTGGCCTCGCTGGCGCGCCGGGCCGAGGACAGCGAACGCTTCATCCACCCCCAGCGCACCTTCGCCGACATGGTGGTGCGGTTCTATCCGCCGCCCGGCAACAGCGACGAGACGGGGGCCCACCTGAACGTGCGCCACACCCTGCGCCCGACCCTGCCGCACCCGGACCTGACGCCGATCCTGGAAGCCGGGGTGAAGAAGGGCCTGCGCCTGGAACTGGCCCGCGACATCGACGGCAAGCCGGTGGACGTGCTGGAGATCGCCGGCGACGTGGACGACGCCCGCGTGCAGGCCCTGGAAGACCACCTGTGGAACCTGATCCCCGAGGCCGCCCACCTGCGCGGCAACGTGGGCCGGTTCTACGACGGCACCGATTCGCCGGCCACCAGCCACCCGCTGGCCCTGTCCCAGCTCATGATCACGTACCACATCGTGAAGGCCGCCCTTGGCCACCACGCCATATAAAAAAGTCAGCTTAAGGAGGTCCAACCCATGACAGCGCAACCCGCCCCGGCCACCGCCCCCGGCGTGGCCCACCAGGAAATGGCCAACGCCATCCGCTTCCTGTCCGCCGACGCGGTGCAGAAGGCCAACTCCGGCCACCCCGGCATGCCCATGGGCATGGCCGACGCGGCCACCGTCCTGTTCTCGCGGTTCCTGAAGTTCGATGCCGCGGCGCCGGACTGGCAGGACCGGGACCGCTTCGTGCTGTCGGCCGGTCACGGCTCCATGCTGATCTATTCGCTGCTGTACCTGACCGGCTATCCGGGTATGACCATCGATGACCTGAAGAACTTCCGCCAGCTCGGCTCGAAGACGGCCGGCCATCCGGAATACGGTCACGCGCCGGGCATCGAGACCACCACCGGCCCCCTGGGGCAGGGCATCACCACGGCCGTCGGCATGGCCCTGGCCGAGCGCATGCAGGCCGCCCGCTACGGCGCCGACGTGGTGGACCACTACACCTACGTGATCGCCGGTGACGGCTGCCTGATGGAAGGCATCAGCCACGAGGCCATCTCCATGGCCGGCCACTTCAACCTGTCCAAGCTGATCGTGCTGTGGGACGACAATTCCATCTGCATCGACGGCCCCACCAGCAAGACCGTGGGCGACGACCAGCTGGCCCGCTTCGCCGCCTCGGGCTGGGACGTGTGCTCGGTGGACGGCCACGACGCCGAGGCCGTGGCCGCGGCCATCCATGCCGCGCGGGCGTCGGACAAGCCGTCGCTGATCGGCTGCCGCACCACCATCGGCTACGGCGCGCCCACCAAGGCCGGTTCGGCCTCCACCCACGGCGCGCCCCTGGGCGACGAGGAAATCGCCGGCGCCAAGGCCGCCCTGGGCTGGGCCCATGACGCCTTCGTGGTGCCCGACGACGTGCTGGCCGCCTGGCGCGAGGTGGGCGCCCGCGGCGCCACCGCCCACGGCGCCTGGGATGCCCGCGTGGCGGCCATGGACGCCACCGCCCGGGCCGAGTTCCTGCGCGCCAGCGCCGGCACCCTGCCGGCCGGCTGGAAGGCGGCCCTGAACGCCCACAAGAAGGCCATGTCGGAAACGGCGCCCAAGCTGGCCACCCGCCAGGCCTCGGGCAAGGCGCTGGAGGCCCTGGCCCCGGTGGTGCCGGAAATGATCGGCGGCTCGGCCGACCTGACCGGCTCGGTCAACACCAAGACCCCCGACATGACGCCGGTGACGGCCGAGGACTTCTCGGGCCGCTACATGCACTGGGGCGTGCGCGAACACGGCATGGCCGCGGCCATGAACGGCATGGCGCTGCACGGCGGCTTCATCCCCTATGCCGGCACCTTCCTGGTGTTCGCCGACTACATGAAGGGCGCCATGCGCCTGTCGGCCCTGATGGAGCAGCGGGTGGTCTATGTGCTGACCCACGATTCCATCGGCCTGGGCGAGGACGGCCCCACCCACCAGCCGGTGGAAACCCTGGCCACCCTGCGGGCCACCCCCAACTTCAACGTGTTCCGCCCCTGCGACCCGGTGGAAACGGCCGAATGCTGGGCCCTGGCCCTGGAAAACGAGAAGACGCCTTCGGGCCTGGTGCTGACGCGCCAGGGCGTGCCGACGCTGCGCACCACCCACACGGACGACAACCTGTGCGCCAAGGGGGCCTACGTGCTGGCCGAGGCCGAGGGCGGCGACCGCCAGGTGACCCTGCTGGCCACCGGCTCGGAAGTGTCCATCGCCATGGATGCCCGGGCGGCCCTGCAGGCCGATGGCGTGCCCACGGCCGTGGTCTCCATGCCCTGCTGGGAACTGTTCGAGACCCAGGACGCGGCCTACCGGGCGTCGGTGCTGGGCGGCGGCGTGCGGGTGGCCGTGGAGGCCGCCGTGCGCATGGGTTGGGACCGCTGGCTGGGCGAGAACGGCGGCTTCGTCGGCATGTCGTCCTTCGGCGCCTCGGCCCCGGCCCCGCAGCTTTACCAGCACTTCGGCATCACCGCCGAGGCGGTGGCGGCGGAAGCCAAGGCCCGGCTGTAGGCGCCTGAAAGAAAAGCGGAATCAAGCATAACCAAGGAAGGAAACGTTCCATGGCACTCGTTTCGATGCGCCAGCTTCTCGACCACGCGGCCGAGCACGGCTATGGCATCCCGGCGTTCAACGTCAACAACCTGGAACAGGTGAAGGCCATCATGGAGGCCGCCCGGGCCACCAACAGCCCGGTCATCCTCCAGGGCTCGGCCGGGGCCCGCAAGTACGCCGGCGAGGCGTTCCTGCGCCACCTGATCCTGGCCGCGGTGGAGGCCTATCCGGAAATCCCCGTGTGCATGCACCAGGACCACGGCACCTCGCCGTCGGTGTGCCAGCGCTCCATCCAGTCCGGCTTTTCGTCGGTGATGATGGACGGCTCGCTGCTGGCCGACGGCAAGACGCCGTCGGAATACGCCTACAACGTGGACACCACCCGCCAGGTGGTGGACATGGCCCACGCCTGCGGCGTGTCGGTGGAAGGCGAACTGGGCTGCCTGGGCTCGCTGGAGACCGGCGAGGCCGAGGCCGAGGACGGCGTCGGCGCCGAGGGCAAGCTGGACCATTCCCAGCTGCTGACCGATCCCGACGAGGCGGCGGACTTCGTGTCGAAGACCCACGTGGACGCCCTGGCCATCGCCATCGGCACCAGCCACGGGGCCTACAAGTTCACCCGCCCGCCCACCGGCGACATCCTGGCCATCGACCGCATCAAGGAGATCCACGCCCGCATCCCCGATACCCACCTGGTGATGCACGGCTCGTCCTCGGTGCCCCAGGACTGGCTGAAGACCATCAACACCTTCGGCGGCGAGATGGGCGAGACCTACGGCGTGCCCGTGGAGGAGATCGTGGAAGGCATCAAGCACGGCGTGCGCAAGGTGAACATCGACACCGACCTGCGCATGGCCTCCACCGGCTCCATCCGCAAGCACCTGGCGGAAAACACGTCCAACTTCGACCCCCGCAAGTACCTGAAGGTGGCCCAGGACGCCATGACCGAGATCTGCAAGGCCCGCTACGAGGCCTTCGGCACGGCGGGCAACGCCGACAAGATCAAGGTGGTGTCCCTGGAAGACATGTTCTCGCGCTACGAATCGGGCACCCTGGACCCGAAGATCAACTAGTCACCCGGCACCCGCGGGGAGGAACACCGGGGCGGCCCTTAGGGGCCGCCCTTTTCCGTGCCCGGAACACCCCCCGTGGGTTGTCCGAAAAGCAACGCTTGAACCGGCCAAGCGGGTGTGGTGGCATGGGCCCTCTGAAAATTCGCGGACTGAAACGTTGGGCATGGGCGGGAAGCAACACCGCCATTGCAGGGGAAACGTTCGCGATAGGGGAATCATTCGGACTCTTTTCAAGGAGACCCACCATGGGTGATACGGTCTTGAAGCCCGGTGTTGTGACCGGTGCCGATTACGACAAGCTGGTGCAGGCGTGCAAATCGGGAGGCTACGCCCTGCCGGCCGTGAACGTCACCGGCACGAACACCGTCAACGCCGTGCTGGAGGCGGCGGCCAAGAACAAGTCGGACATCATCATTCAGCTGTCCAATGGCGGCGCCCAGTTCTTTGCCGGTCAGGGCTTCCCGGACGGCGGTCTGGCCAAGGTCCTGGGCGCCGTTTCGGCGGCCCGCCACGTGCACCTGCTGGCCGAACACTACGGCGTCTGCGTGGTGCTGCACACCGACCACGCCAACAAGAAGCTCATTCCCTGGGTTGAAGGCATGCTGGACCACGGCGAGGCCTTCTTCAAGGAAACCGGCAAGCCCCTGTTCTCGTCCCACATGCTGGACCTGTCGGAAGAGGACCTGGACTGGAACATCGAGGAATGCGCCCGGGTGCTGACCCGCATGGCCAAGATCGGCATGAGCCTGGAGATCGAGCTGGGCGTGACCGGCGGCGAGGAAGACGGCATCGGCGGCGAGTTCGAGGAAAGCGCCGACAACTCGAAGCTCTACACCCAGCCGGCCGACGTGCTGAAGGCCTATGACCGCCTGTCGCCCATCGGCTCGTTCTCGGTGGCGGCGTCGTTCGGCAACGTGCACGGCGTGTACAAGCCCGGCAACGTGAAGCTGCGGCCCGAGATCCTGAAGAACTCCCAGGACCTGGTGACCTCGACCCACAAGACCGGCGCCAACCCCCTGAACCTGGTGTTCCACGGCGGGTCGGGCTCCGACAAGGGCCAGATCAAGGAAGCGGTGAGCTACGGCGTGTTCAAGATGAACATCGACACCGACACCCAGTTCGCCTTCTCGGCCCCCGTGGGTGCCTTCGTGGAAGAGAACGACCGGGCCTTCAAGTACCAGATCGACCCGGATTCGGGTACGCCCTACAAGAAGTTCTACGACCCGCGCAAATGGCTGCGCGCGGCCGAGGTGGGCATGGCGGCCCGCCTGGACGAAGCCTGCGCCGACCTGGGCTCGGCCGGCAAGACCGTCGCCGGCTGATCCTTCGATCACCGCGAACAGGAAGCCCGAGAACGAGAAGAAAGGGCGGCTCTGGCGAGCCGCCCTTTTCCGTTCCCGAGGGAGGGTTGAGGGGTTGGGAGCCTTAGCGGCAGCGGCCGCCGAAGATCCCGGTGAAGAAGCAACCCACGTCCTTGGCGGCCTTGCCGATGTCGCGGGCGGTGTTCTTGGCGGCCTGTTCGGGGTTGGTGAAGGCGAA
>JAGREA010000019.1 GCA_020446745.1 Rhodobacterales bacterium
CCCACCACGCCCTGGCCCGGGGCGGGGCCGGGCGCCGCTTCACCGGGCCCGGTTTCGTCGAGATAACGCCGGGCCCCGCCTGATCCCGTGGCGCCCATCCTGTGGTAAGCTGGCGGGCGAAAGGAGCCGGCCGTGACCTCGTCCCTCCCCGCCCTGCCCGTGGGCATCCTGGACTACCTGACCCTGGCCTTCTGCCTGGCCTGCTGGGTGGGCTATACGCTCTATTCCGAACGGTCGAGCACCCGGCGGCCCAACATGATGGCGGCCATGAGCCTGCGCCGCCGCCAGTGGATGGCGCAGATGGCCGGGCGCGACCTGCGCATGGTGGACACCAACATCCTGGGCATGACGGTGCAGGCCATCAGCATGTTCGCTTCCACCTCGATCATCATCGTCGGCGGCCTGCTGGCGGTGCTGGGGGCCCTGGACGAGGCCCGGGCCGTGGCCCGCAGCCTGGCCTTCGTGCGCCAGGCGCCGATCCAGGTGTGGGAGGTGCGCATCCTGGTGCTGGCCGGGGTGTTCACCTATGCCTTCTTCAAGTTCGCCTGGTCGATCCGCCAGTACAACCAGGTGGCCATCCTGATCGGCGCCTGTCCGCCCGCCAGCGCCGAGGATCCGGACGGCATCGCCGAGCAGGCCGCCGCCGTGGGCACCCTGGCGGCGCTGAGCTACAACCGGGGCATTCGGGCCTACTATTTCGGCCTGGCCATCCCCACCAGCTTCATCCACCCCCTGCTGCTGGTGGCGGCCACCCTGTGGGTGGTGAACATCCTGCACCGCCGCGAATTCCGCTCGCGCACCCTGAAGGCGGTGCTGGGGAAGGGATAGGGCGCACATACCCGCCATGCCTGTGGGGAACAGGCATCAATGCACCCGCCTATGGGCGGGGCGGGCCGATTGTGCTACACCTCCCCTGCCGTCCGGCCCGAAGGGGGGGAGACACGTGGAGCAGGACCGGAACCCGCAGGAGATCGCCCATCAGCCGGCCGACGCGCCGTGGCTGCCGCCCGAGGCCGTGCCCGCCGGACCGCCCGTCGATGAGTCTGAAGTGGACGCGGGCGTGGTGTCCCTGCGCCCGCCCATGGCCCTGTGGCGGCTCTACCTGCTGATCCTCGGCTCCTTGGGCATCTACTGGATCTTCTGGATCGGCCGCACCGGGGCCGAACTGCGGCGCCTGATCGACCCCAAACGGCCGGCCTGGCTGTACGTGGCCGGCAGTCTGATCCCCCTGGTCAACTTTTTCACGTTTCACGTCCTGGTCCGGCGGATCCAGGCCGTTGGACAGAAGCATGGCGCGGACCCCGGGATTCCGGTGTGGGGCATCACCCTGGCCTTTGTCCTGGTGTTCGCGGTGGTGGCCCCCGCCAACCTCATCAAAGACCTTCCTGAATCCACCTTGATCCCCTTCATACTCGGGACCAACACGCTGTCGGCCATCCCGCTGCTCATGGCGCAGCGGAACCTCAACCGGGTGAAGGCGGCGTTGCCGGACGTGACCTGGCACTACCCGCCGGGGCGGTTCATCGTGCGCCATTACGTGGTCATGGTGCTTGGCTTCCTGTTGCTGGGCATGATCGCCACCGTTCAGGTGTACGAGTGGACCACCCTGACGGGCAAACCCCTGGCCCGCGGCGACACCGTTTCGGGCTCCCGCGAGCTTTACAGCGTGATCGTGCCCGACGACGGCTGGACGCGGCTGGACCCCAAGAAGCACGACCCGGACGCCGACCTGATCCTGCTGGGGTCCGATGCCTCCACCCTGGTCAAGGTGTTCGTTTCCCGACGCTCCAGCCGAACCCTGGATTCCGCCACCGAAGCCCGCTGGGACCTGCTGGCCCAGGACGCCCCCATCGACGCCTACGAGGAACGGCGGGAATTCCTGCCGGGCACCCTGATCCCGGTGTCCTACGCCCGCTACGGCCAGTCGGGCGCCCTGGCCACCGACCTGACCTGGACCGCCACCGTGATCCACGACGGCACCTGGATCGAGGTCCTGGCCCTGACCGACAACGCCCGCCGCCAGGAAAGCAACCTGAAGTTCCTGATCGACAGCTTCAAGCTGACCGGCCTGGGGACGTTCCCATGAGCGCGACCGCCCGCTTTCTGCTGGCTGTTCTGTGGGCCATCGTGATTCCGGGCGCGGCCGCCGCCGCCACCCTGCACGTGGGCGGCCAGCCCGTGGACTTCATCCGCTGGGCCCCCGCGGACCCGGACCTGCTGTACGGCTTCCTGAAACCCGACGACCGGCGCCTGGACCGCCTGCGCGAGCTGGGCGAGGACCTGGTGGACCTGGTCAGCCGCGACGACCTCACCTTCCACGCCGACGGTCGCATCACCCGCGACACCACCTTCATCCGCCAGTTCCTGACGGCCGAGGGGGTCAACAGCTACGGCAACATGTCGTTCTGGGCGGAATCCTTCGGCCAGGTGACCACCGTCACCCAGGCCCGGACCCTGCTGGCCGACGGCCGGTCCATCCCCGTGGACCCGGGCACCGTGCAGCTGACCCCCGACAGCGACGACGACATCTTCACCGACCTGTTCGAGGTGGTGCTGCCCATGTCGGGCCTGGAACCGGGGGCCATGGCGGTGGTGCGCTACACGGTGGACATCCCGCCCGGGGCCCGGGTGGTGCCCTATTCCTGGATCATCCGGCCCCAGGCCTTCGTGCCCCAGGAAAACGTGCAGGTGACAGTGCGCTGGGACGAAGGGATGGACCCGCCCGTGGTGCGGTCCGGCCACCCGGACGTGCCGTGCCGGGAAACGGCGGCGCGGACCATCACCTGCCAGGGCCGCCACCTGCCCACCTTTCCGTCCGACGACAGCGTCAACTACGCCGACGTGATGCCGGCCGTGGTGGTGGCCGAACCCGTGACCTGGGCCGAGCTGGGACAGGGCTACGCCCGGCTGATCCAGGGCGCCTTTTCCGGCGAGGCGGCCGTGCGCGCCAAGCTGGATACCCTGCTGGCCGGCGCCCGCACCGACGACGACAAGCTGGCCCGCCTGTACGATTTCGTGGCCCGGCAGGTGCGCTACGTGGGCCTGGAACTGGGCCACGGCGGGCAGGTTCCCCGGCCCACGGCCACCACCCTGGACCGCCGGTTCGGCGACTGCAAGGACAAGACCGCCCTGTTCCTGCACCTGGCGCGCCTGGCCGGGTTCAAGGCCTATCCGGTGCTCACCTCCACCAGCCGGGAATCCGTGGCCCGGATGGCCGTGCCGGCCCAGTCCTACTTCAACCACGTGGTGGCCTGCGTGCGGCTGAACGAGGGCCGCGAGCAGTGCGCCGACCTGACGGCATCCGACGCCGCGTTCTGGGATTCCCGGCTGACCCTGGACGGCGCCATCCGCCTGGACCTGAAACCGGGCGTCACCGGGCCGTCGCGGTTCAAGCGGATCCAGCCCCGGTTCCGGCGCAAGATCGACATCCGGGTGATCCTGCACCCCGACGGCACGGTGACCGAGGATCAGGCCATCCAGTTCCTGGGGCGCAGCGCCATTTCCGTGCGGGCCGCCCTGGGCAACAGCAACCAGGAAGACCTGAAGCGCAGCATGCTGCGGTACTTCCACCGCAACGTCAGTGATTCGACGGACCCCACCTTCTCGCTCCAGGGCCTGTCCAGCGCCGGCTTCCCGGTCATGCTGCACTACGACGTGCGGTTCAAGAACGCCTACGATCCGCGCACCCAGAACCGCTTCAACGATACGGAAAGCTACCTGATCCAGGACCTGAACCTGGCGGAAAGCGCGAACCGCCACTTCGACTATGTGTTCGACGGGCTGGACTACCGCAGCGACATTTCCTACCGGCTGCCCGACGGCCTGCTGGCCCGCCATACGGGGCCGGCGCTGGACTTCACCGGGCCGTTCGGGTCCCTGACCCGGACCTACGAGTTGGCGGACAGGCGGGTCGTGGTGAAGACCCGCCTGAACCTGCCGCCCCAGGTGGTGCCCGTGGGCCGGGTGCCCGAATTCAACGACTTCCTGGATGCCCTGAAGCAGAGCGCGTCGATGTGGTTCGGGTACCGGGCCGTGGGCCAGGGGCGATAGCGCCCCCTATTGCGCCTTCTTCACCTTGCCGCCGGCGATGCGCGTGAGGGCGCGTTCGATGGTGGCCGGGCTTTCCATGATGCTGAAGAAGCTGTTGTCGCCCATCATGGACAGGTCGGGGAAGTTGATGGCGATGCGGAACCGGGCGTAAAGGGCGTAGGCCGTGTTGCCCGACACCAGGATCTCGTACGGCAGGTGGGCCGTGGAGCGCATGGGCTTGAAGTCGATCTTACCCATGATGTAGGCGTCGTCCTGCATGGTGCCTTCGCCCTTGTTTCCGTCCATGGCCACGCCGAACAGGCTTTCCTCCTTGCCCGGCACGTCGATGCGGAACACCTTGGTCACCCCGCCCAGGCCGGCGGCCAGGTTCTTTTCCACGGTTTCCACCGCTTCGGCGTGGCTGGCGAAGGTGTTCAGCGTGCTGGGCTCGTCGAAGTATTCCATGCCGAACATGTAGTGGTAGCCCCGCAGGTCGTCGGCCGTCATGGCCTCCTTCTCGGCGCCGTATTCCTGCTGTTTGCCCAGGGCCTGGGCCAGGGCGTCGGCGGTGCCCTGCAGGTCGTCGCCCATGCGATAGGCGGCGGCCATGTAGGGCGGATTGGTGTAGGACACCTGCAGGTCGCCGCCCACCTGGGTGACGGACACCCGCTGGGCGACGCCGTAGCCGCCGAATTCCGACTTGGCGGCGGCCGCCTTCAGGGCGTCGCTGGTGACCACCAGGATGGTGGCGGCCGGATAGGGCGCATAGGTCCCGGCCACCTGGAAGCCGGCGGCGGTCAGCTTGTCCTTCACCGCCGCCACCGTGGCCGCCATGTCACCGCCCGGCACCACCGAGGCCAGGACGAACGGCTGCATCTTGTCGGCGGCCTGGGTGGTGTGGATGGGCTGGATGGCGGCCAGAATCAGGCCGAACGCGACGGCCCACGCGCGAACACGTGCTTTCATGAACGTTTCCCCTCGTCATGCCCTGTCGGGCGTTGGTGCTTTCTTGCTTTGTGCACCCGAGGGTAGCGGTACCGTGGAAGGATTCCAAAAGGCGTTTTACGCTGCGTTGCAGCATGGCGCGGGCCTTCAGGCCGGCACCTCCACCTCCACCCATTCGTCCAGGGGCACGAAGTAGCTTTTGGGATCACCGCACACGTTGCACACCCAGTCGTCGGGCAGGTCCTCGAAGGCCACGCCGGGGGGAATGGGGTTGTCGGTGTCCATGGCGTTCACGTCGCCCAGGGACGGGTCGTAGACGTAGGGATCGCAGTCCTGGTTGGTGCAGGTCCACTTGCGCAGGCGCACCACCTTGGTCGCCCGGGCGGGGCGGGACTTTCCTGCCAGCAGGGCGGCGGCGGCCAGGGCGGCAACGGTCAGGCGGGCCAGGAACAGGCGGCGGGTCAGGGTCGAGAGCATGGGGCGTCCTGTTGTTGTTCTTTGGCGGAAGGACGCCGGGGCCGGAAGGGTTCGCCCCTCCGGCCCCGGAACGCAGGTCGCTGGGAAGCCGGACGGGCGTCAGCCCACCAGGCCGCCGTCGTTGCGGCGCACGGCGATGATGGCCGAGCGGGGCACGGAGTCGCCGCCGTCGGGCCAATGGCTGTCGCCGCGCTCGCCGGGGTGCTGGATGCCGACGAACATGGTGCGGCGGTCGGGGCTCCACGACAGGCCGGTGATTTCGCACTCCTTGGGGCCCACCAGGAAGCGGCGGATCTCGCCGGTGGCCGGGTCACCGGCCAGCATCTGGTTGTTGCCCTGGCCGGCGAAGTCCTTGGCGTTGGAATAGTTGCCGTCGGTCTGGATCCACAGCACGCCGTTGGAATCGAACTTCAGGCCGTCGGGCGAGTTGAACATGTTGTCCTTGTTCACGTTCTTCGACCCGGCCCGGTCGTCGCCGTGGACCGTCGGGTTGCCGGCCAGGACGAACAGGTCCCAGGCGAAGGCGTCGGCCGCGTGGTCGCCGCCGGCCGGGCGCCAGCGCACGATCTGGCCGTACCGGTTGTCCTTGCGCGGGTTGGGGCCGCCCACGGGGGTTTCGTCGCCGCCGGCGTTGGGCTTGATGCCCCGGTTCTTGTTGTTGGTCAGCGAGCAGTAGACCTCGGCCGCGTTGGGATTGGTGGTGATCCACTCGGGCCGGTCCATGGTGGTGGCGCCCACCGCCGAGCCGGCCTGGCGGGAATAGACGCAGACTTCCGCCTGGCTGCCCATCTTGGTGGTTTCGGGCGTCAGCGGGATCCACATGCCCGAGCCGTCTTCGTTGAACTTGGCCACGTAAAGCGTGCCGTCCTCCAGCAGCGAGTCGGTGGGCAGGCCCGGGGCGTAGACGTCCTTGGACACGAATCGGTAGATGAACTCGCCGCGCTCGTCGTCGCCCATGTAGACGACCACCCGGCCGTCGCCGGCCACCACGCAGGCCACGTTTTCATGCTTGAAGCGGCCCAGGGCGGTACGCTTCTTGGGCATGGACTTGGGATCGCGGGGGTCGATTTCCACCACATAGCCGGCCCGGTTGGGCTCGTTGGGGTGCTTGGACACGTCGAACCGCTCGTCGATCTTGGCCCAGCCGTAGCCCCAGTCCTTGGCCGAGATGCCATAGCGCTTCAGTTCCGGCGACGGGGCGAAGCCTTCCTGGGCGGCCGAGAAGTAGCCGTTGAAGTTTTCCTCGCAGGTCAGATAGGTGCCCCACGGGGTGCGCCCGGCGCCGCAGTTGTTGAAGGTGCCCAGGGACTTGGTGCCGCTGGGATCGGCGGCCGTCTTCACCAGGTCGTGGCCGGCGGCGGGGCCGGTCAGCATCATTTCCGTGTCGGGGGTGATGCGCCGGTTGTAGGGGCTGTCCTGGACCACGGACCAGGCGCCGTTCTTCGACGTGATCTCCATGACCGTCACGCCGTGGGCCATCATGCCCTTGGCGATGTCGTCGTCGGACGCCGCCTTGCCCTCGGGCCGGTTGCCCCACAGGATCTTGCGGTTGGTGTATTCGTTGTTCACGGCCAGCAGGGTACGGCCGTCGAAGGCATAGACTTCCATGCCGTCGGTGTTGTCGCCGAAGGCCCGGGCCTGGGTGGCGGCGGTGCCGCGGGTGGGGCCGTCGAAGGCCGGCACGTCGGACCACAGGGGATCACCCCAGCGCACCATGACCTGGGCCGTGTAGCCCTGGGGCACCGTGATGTCGTCCAGGCCGTTGGCGGCGATCTGGGTGAACGCGAAGCGGTCCGAGGCCGCCCGGGCGGTGGCCGCCAGGGGACCGGCCAGCATGGCCATGGAGCCGAAGGCCAGGGCGCCGCCCAGCAGGCCGCGGCGGCTGACGGCGGCATCGACCACGCGGTCGAAATCGGTTTCCTCGGGGCGCGGATTGACCTGTTCGTCAAATTCGTCGAAGGACAGATCGTCGTGGTGGGTGGCAGACATCATTTGGTCCCTGTTCAAGGTTGTCGGTCGGATTCTTGGCTCGGCCGCGACGGCAGGCACCCGTCGCCGGCCGCTTGGCGCCGCCCCCCCGGGACGGCACAAAAGCGACGACACCTCAGGACCCGGCCCAAAGAACGTTCCATGAAGGACATTCCCCGGGGGCCGGCCCGCGGTGTCAGCGGCGCATTCTCAGACTTTTTTCCGACGGTTTGATGACAACCGGGTCACCGCAACCCGACAAATTGCGGATTCGTGCAAATAAAAAAGGGGGACGCCGCCTTGGCGTCCCCTCCCCACATCCCCTGCCGTGAAGGCGGAAGCGGTTGTCAGCCCTGCATGGCCTCGTATTTGGCCTGCAGCTGGTCGCGGGTCTCTTCATGATCCGGGTCGTTGATGATGCAGTCGGCGGGGCAGACCAGGATGCACTGGGGCTCGTCCTCGTGACCGACGCATTCGGTGCACTTGTTGGGATTGATCTCGTAGATGATGTCGCCTTCCGAAATGGCCTCGTTGGGACAGACCGGTACGCAGGCGTCGCAGTTGGTGCATTCGTCGGTGATCAGAAGAGCCATGCCAAACCCTTTCTCTTGCATCTGGCCGGGGCCGGTTCCGGCGCCGTGGGCCGCCGGCCCCTTAAATCCGCGGTTGCGTTTCCTTGTGCCCCCTTCCGCCGCCCGCGTCATTGACGAAAGACAAGCGGCGGACCCGGGGCCTCAACGACTGTAGCCGATCAGGACGCCATGGCAAGCTGGCCGAGGCGCCGCAGCTTGTCGTGGCGGAAGGCACCCCAGATGGCGGCGCCGATGGCCCCGGCGTAGATGCTGTCGGGGTTGTTGACGGCGTTCACCTTCACCTTCTGGGCTTCCATCATCTCGTTCATGCAGGCCAGCAGGCCCTCGTCCAGGGCCAGGCCGCCGGTCATCACCACGGTGCCGTCCATCACCTTGGTGGCGCGCAGCAGCTTGATCAACCGCCCGGCCATGGATTCATGGATGCCGCGCAGGATGTTGGGGGCCGAGATCTGCCGCGACACCATGTTGATGACGTCCGTTTCCGCCAGCACGGCGCAGATGGACGACACCTTTTCCGGATCGTCCGCCTGCTTGCTCAGGGCGCCGATCTCGTCCTGCGTGATGCCCAGGTAGCGGGCGATGTTTTCCAGGAACTGGCCCGAGCCCGAGGCGCACTGGCTGGTCATGCGGTAGGACAGCACCTTGCCCTTGTCGTCGATGCTGATGGCCCGGCCGTGCAGGGCGCCGATGTCCAGCACCGCCACGGCGTCGGGCTGCAGGTAGATGCCGCCCCGGGCGTGGGTGGTCATGGAATAGAAGTGGCCGGTGGAAAAGGTCAGGCTTTCGGCCTCGCCGGTGGTGGCCACGTAGGCCAGGTCGTCGGCCGTCACGCCGCCCTGGTCCAGGACGGCCTGGAAGGCCTGTTCGGCCAGGGCGTGGGGGTCGCGCTGGCGGATCTTTTCCGTGTGGCGGCCCAGCCAGCGGGCGCCACCGCCGGTCTGGGGGTCTTCGATGTCGAACAGCACCGCCTTGACCAGGCCCGTGCCCACGTCGATTCCCGCGGTCAGCGTCATGGGGATGTCTCCTTTCCGGTCGGCGGTCAGTTGGCGGTCGCCCGGCGGGCGAACTCGGCGGCGCCCAGGGCGCCGGTGTAGATGGAGGCCGGCGAGATGTTGATGGTCACCTCGCCGTAGTTCTCGTTCACCAGCTTCTTCAGCTCGGTCACCGCGGCCTCGTTGTTGGCCACGCCGCCGGTGAAGGTGAACTCGCCTTGCGGGTCGATGCCGCCCGAGCGCGAGATGATGGACATGGCCCGCAGGATGATGGCCCGGTGCAGGCCGGCCACGATGTCCTCGCGTTTTTCGCCCAGGGCCAGGCGGTCGCGCAGCTCGGCGCCGGCGAACACCGTGCAGGTGGAATTGATGCGCACGCTCTTGGTCGCCTTCATGGCCATGGGGCCCAGTTCGTGCAGGCCCATGTTCATCTCGTCGGCGATGTAGCCCAGATAGCGCCCGCAGCCGGCGGCGCAGCGGTCGTTCATCTGGAAGTTCTCGACGATGCCCGCCGGGTCCACCTGGATGGCCTTGGTGTCCTGGCCGCCGATGTCCAGCACCGTGCGGGTGCCGGGGAACATCATGTGGGCGCCCAGGCCGTGGCACAGGATTTCCGAGCGGATGTGCTCCTTGGGGAACGGCAGGGTGACGCGGCCGTAGCCGGTGCCCACCACGTAGGTTTCCTCAAGCTGCGTGTCCATGGCCTCGGCCATGGCCTCGGTGGCCTTCTCCGGGTCCATGACCAGGCCGGAATCGGCCACCACCCGGTCCAGGGCGCGCTGGAACTTGGCCGACATGCCGCCGGCCGGCGGGCGGTTCTCCACGTCGATGATGGACTTGTCATAGACGTTCAGCAGCTGGTCGAAGCCCAGGCCGGTCTCCTTGGCCACTTCCTCGCCGATCTGCATGAAGCGGGACCCGGCGATGTCGCGGAAGAAATCGGACTTGCGGGCCGCGTCGGGGGCGAACATGCCCGGGGCCTCGCCGCGCAGGCGCTCGAACACCGTGTCCAGGGCGGCCTTGGCGTCGGCCTCCTTGCCGTGGAACCGTTCGGGCGTGACGAAGCCGCCGCAGGTGTCCTGCAGGTCCTGAAGCTGTTCCAGGAACTGTTCCAGGCGGAAGTTGCGTTCCAGGTCGGCCATCATGGCGTTCAGGGTTTCCGTGTCGCCGCCCAGGCCGCGGGCGTTCAGGCCGCGGCGGAACAGGTGCAGGCGGGCGGCCACCGTGGCCTCCTGCTTGGCCACCGCCGCCGCGGTCTCGTAGTTGGACCGCGAGTTGGTGATGCCCCGGCCCAGGACCTCGCAGTTCTCGTCCAGCATCACCGCCTTGGTGGTGGTGGAGCCCAGGTCGATGCCGATGAAGGTCTTCATGCTCGTCTCTCCCCTGCCCCGCTCAGGCGGCCGTGCTGGCGCTGCCGCCGCCGCGCCGCTTCTGGTCGATCATCTGGAAGTAGCTTTCCAGCCGGTTCTTCACGTTGGCGGCCGAGAAGTAGCGCGGGTCCACCAGGTCGGTCTCGATGAACGCCGCCGGCTTGCCGGTGCGGGTCTCGATCTCGCGCATCATCAGCAGCTGGCCGGCCGAGAAGCTGTTGCAGCTCTTGATGGAATTGATCAGGAAGCCGTCGGCCTGATACTCCTTCATGTACTTCTCGATCAGGTCCACCCGGCCCGGCAGGTTGCGGTTGGTGTAGCAGCCCAGGCAGTACTCGGCCAGGCTCTCCAGGGGCCGGTCGGGATCGTGGCGGAAGCCCTGGTCGTACACGCCGCCCACCTTGGTGTAGGTGCTGGCGACCACCACGGCGCCTTCCTCGTAGAACATCTTCCAGAAGTCGCGGAAGCTGGTCCAGTTGGGCGGGCCCTCGACCACCAGGCGGTACTTTTCCTCGTCCAGCTCGCCCTCGGGCGTGATCGGCCCCTTGCCGGCGGCCAGGCGGGCCTCGATCTCGGTGCGCAGCATCCTGTAGTAGTCGATGGCGTCCTCGGTGCCGCGGAAGGCCGAGAAGATGGGGCCGATGTAGTAGACCCCGCCGAAGTAGGCGTCGATGGGCGACGGCTTGTTCTTGGCGCTTTCCAGCACCCACACCAGGTCGTCCTCGGCCTTGGCGGAATTGCGCATGTATTCGCGCAGGCGGTCGATGTCGAACTTCACGCCCGACACCTTCTCCATCTTCGGGATCACCTCCTCCTTCAACTGCTTGACCACGTAGTCGCGCATGTTGTCGGTGATCACGCCGTCGCCCTCATAGGGCACGTGCAGCATGGCGGTTTCGCAGCCGTACTGGTCGCGCAGCAGCTCGAACCACTTCATGAAGGTGAAGCAGCCCGTGTAGCTGAGCATCAGCAGGTCCGGCACCGGCAAGGCCTTGCCGTTGGGGGCGATGTTGCCCTTGGCCATCATGCCCACGTCGGCCTTCACGTAGGTGCACACGTCTTCCGAATGGCCCAGCTTCTCGGCCTCGGTGATCATGCCGCCCGACTTCTTGCGCATGCCGTTGTTGATGGCGTTGATCTCGGGCAGGTTGTTGCCCATGTCGAAGCACATGATCAGTTCGTTCAGGTTGCCCGGAACGTAGGTCGCCGCCACCTTCAGGCCCGTTTCGGGGGCGCTGGTCAGCTTGTCGTAATTGCCGGCGATCATGGCCTTCTGCTTCAGCATCGAAGGTTCCTTGACGATCTCCTGCTGGGCGTTCTGGGTCATGGCTCAGCTCCACAGTTTGATGGTGTCGGCGAAGGTTCCGGCCTGCTCGCGGATGGGCTGCATCTGGCCGGAGTTCTCGGCGTACTTGAACGAGATGTGCGGTACGTCGGCGTCGCTGAGCGCCCGGGCCAGCATGGGCCGGTCCAGCAGCGCCGGGTCGCAGAAGCTGGGGGCGGCGAAGATCACGCCCTCGGCCCCCCGCTCCTTCACGGCCTCCACCAGGTACTGGCCCTTGCGGGTGCCGTCGGGTTCGTACTTGGCCGCCGTGTCCACGGATTCATGCAGGAACTTGGTGGCCAGGTTGCCCAGGGGGTCGCCGTCCACCGGGCAGTCGCCCTTCAGCCAGCGGGTGACCAGCATGTAGTCGTCGTCGACGATGTAGCAGCCGGCCATCTCGATGGACTTCACCAGGTTCAGGGGCGGCTGCTCGCAGAACGATCCCTGCAGGATGACCCGGCAGTTGTCCTTCATGGGCCGGTCCTCGGCCTCGGCGGCGGCCAGGTAGTCCTGCAGCACCTGGCTGTGCTCCTCCACCGGCAGCAGCATGCCGGCGCGCATCAGCAGGTAGACCTCCCACGACGGCGCCTTCCACGGCGCCTTGGCGCGGAAGTCGTAAACGGCCGAGACCAGCCTGCGGTTCTCGTTGTAGACGGCGATGGACCGGCGCAGGGCCTCGTCGGTGATCTCGCGCCCGGCGATCCGCTCCAGGCCCTCCTTCAGCTCCACCAGCTCCTGGCGGTAGTAGTTGCCGCCGATCTCGTTGACGTAGTTCTGCGGCACGTCGAAGTAGCGGGCGTAGACGCCGGGGAACATCAGCTTCCACATGCCCGACAGGTTGCGGATCACGTCGCAGATGCTGGGGAACAGCATGCCGTCCACGAAGTCGATGCGCTTGGTGATGGCCAGCTCGATGGTCGAGCGCGGGATGCGGCAGATGTAGGACTGGTAGTAGGCGTCGCCGTGGATCACCTCCAG
>JAGREA010000206.1 GCA_020446745.1 Rhodobacterales bacterium
CGTGCTGGCCCTGGCCGGCGACGACCCGGCCTGCAAGTCCTCCACCGTGCCCAGCCAGTCCGAATACGCCTTCATGGACGCCCAGATCCCGGTGCTGAATCCGTCCAACGTGCAGGACATCCTGGACTACGGCCTGTTCGGCCTGGCCATGTCGCGCTACTCGGGCCTGTGGGTGGGCATGAAGACCATCACCGAGAACATGGATTCCACCGCCTCGGTGCACGTGGACCCGGCCCGCCACGCCATCGTCCTGCCCGACGACGCCGACCTGCCCGAGGGCGGCCTGCACATCCGCTATCCCGACCCGCCCCTGGTGCAGGAAAAGCGCCTGCAGCAGCACAAGATCTACGCCGCCCTGCGCTTCGCCCGGGCCAACGGCATCAACAAGGTTGTCATCGACGCGCCGGAACCGCGCCTGGGCATCGTCGCCACCGGCAAGTCGTTCCTGGACGTGATGCAGGCCATGGCCGACCTGGGCATCGACCCGGCCCACGCGGCCGAGATCGGCATCCGCGTCTACAAGGTGGGCATGCCCTGGCCCCTGGAACGCAGCGGCCTGCGCGCCTTCGCCGAAGGCCTGGACGAGATCCTGGTGGTCGAGGAAAAGCGCGCGGTGATGGAGAACCAGATCAAGGAGCAGCTCTACAACTGGAAGGCCGACGTGCGCCCGGTGGTGGTCGGCAAGTTCGACCAGGACGGCAAATGGCTGCTGCCCTCGGCCGGCGAGCTGACGCCGGCCCACATCGCCCGGGTGATCGCCCGGCGGGTGGACCGCTTCTACACCTCGGCCCGCATCAAGGAGCGCCTGGCGTTCCTGGAGGCCAAGGAGCGGGACCTGGAAGGCCCCCGGCCCGACATCGTGCGCCTGCCCTATTTCTGCTCCGGCTGCCCCCACAACACCTCGACCAACGTGCCCGAGGGCTCGCGGGCCCTGGCCGGCATCGGCTGCCACTACATGGCCCAGTGGATGGACCGCCGCACCGCCACCTTCACCCAGATGGGCGGCGAGGGCGTGCCCTGGGTGGGCCAGTCGCCGTTCACCAGCGAACGGCACGTGTTCGCCAACCTGGGCGACGGCACCTACCACCATTCGGGCAGCCTGGCCGTGCGCCAGGCCGTGGCGGCCGGGGTGAACATCACCTTCAAGCTGCTGTACAACGACGCCGTGGCCATGACCGGCGGCCAGCCCCTGGACGGCCACATGTCGGTGCCCAACATCACCCGCCAGTTGGCGGCCGAGGGCGTGAAGCGCATCGCCGTGGTGTCGGACGAACCCCACAAGTATCCGGTGGGTTCGCGCTTCGCCCCCGACGTCAGCTTCCACCACCGCGACGCGCTGGATGCCCTGCAGCGCGACCTGCGCACCTACAAGGGCGTTTCGGTGCTGATCTACGACCAGACCTGCGCCGCGGAAAAGCGCCGCCGCCGCAAGCGCGGCCTGTTCCCCGCCCCGCCCCGGCGGGCCTTCATCAACCAGGCCGTCTGCGAAGGCTGCGGCGACTGCGGCGTGCAGTCCAACTGCGTGGCCATCGCCCCCGACGAGACGCCCCTGGGCCGCAAGCGCAAGATCGACCAGTCGGCCTGCAACAAGGACTTCTCGTGCCAGAAGGGCTTCTGCCCCAGCTTCGTCACGGTGCACGGCGGGACCATCCGCAGGAAGGGCACCTCGGGCGTGGGCGCCGTGGCCTTCCCGGCCCTGCCCGACCCCCTGCTGCCGGTGCTGGACAAGCCCTTCGGCGTGGTGGTCACGGGCATCGGCGGCACCGGCGTGGTCACCGTGGGGGCCGTGCTGGGCATGGCCGCCCACGTGGAGGGCAAGGGCGTTTCGGTGCTGGACATGATCGGCCTGGCGCAGAAGAACGGCGCCGTGATCAGCCACCTGCGCATCGCCCGGGCGCCCGAGGACATCCACGCCGTGCGCATCGCCGCCGGCGGGGCCGACCTGCTGCTGGGCTGCGACATCGTCACCTCGGGCGGGGCCGAGGCCCTGGCCAAGCTGAGCCCCGGGCGCACGTCGGCCGTGGTCAACAGCCACGAGACCATGACCGCCGCCTTCACCAACAATCCCGACCTGGCCTTCCCCGAGGACGGCCTGCGCCGCGCCATCGCCACCGCCACGGGGCCCGACCGGGCCGACTTCGTGGATGCCTCCAGCCTGGCCACGGCACTGATGGGCGATTCCATCGCCGGCAACATGTTCATGGTCGGCTTCGCCTACCAGAAGGGCCTGCTGCCCCTGTCGGCGGCGGCCATCGAGGCGGCCATCGAGCTGAACGGCGTGTCGGTGGACTTCAACAAGACGGCCTTCCTGTGGGGCCGCCGGGCGGCCCACGACCGCGCCGCCGTGAAGGCCGTCGCCCATCCGGCACCGGACCCCTACGAACAGCCGGAGGAGACGCCCCAGGCCCTGACCGCGCGCCTGGCCGAACACCTGACCGCCTACCAGAACGCCGCCCTGGCCGCCCGCTTCACCGCCCTGGTGGACCGGGTGGAAGCGGCCGAGCGCGACCGCGCCAAGGGGCTGACGGGCCTGAGCGCCGCCGTCGCCCGGGGCTACCACAGGCTGCTGGCCTACAAGGACGAGTACGAGGTGGCGCGGCTGTACGCCGACCCGGCCTTCGCCGCGTCGGTGGCCGACCAGTTCGATGGCCCGGTGAAGCTGACCTACCACCTGGCGCCGCCCCTGGCGTCCCTGCGCGACCCGGTGACGGGCCACCTGATCAAGCGGGAATTCGGCCCCTGGGTGATGACCCTGTTCAAGGGCCTGGCGAAGCTGAAGGGCCTGCGGGGCAGCCCCCTGGACCCCTTCGGCCACACCGCCGAGCGGCGCATGGAGCGGGCCCTGATCCCGGCCTACGAAAAGACCGTCGCCGCCCTGCTGGCCGGCCTGACGCCGGACAACCACGCCCTGGCCGTGGAGATCGCCGAATTGCCCCTGTCCATGCGCGGCTTCGGCCACGTGAAGGAGCGCAACGTGAAGGCCGCCCAGACCCGCGAGGCGTCCCTGCTGGCCGCCTTCAAGGCCCCGCCGGCGACGGCAACGGCGGCCGAATAGCCTCGGCCGCCGGGTCCCACCGCCAGCCGCCTTCGGTGACGTTCACGCCGCCCCGCCACAGGGGCGGCCGGTCCGCCGGACGATCCCACATCGCCGCCCCCGTCAGCACGGCCCGGCCCCGGTCGGTGACCCGGAAGCTGGTGCCCGGCCCCAGGGGGCGGTCGGGCTCGGCGACCGCGCGGGCCACCAGGGGCGCCGGGCCCGCTTCCAGGTCGGCCAGGATGCGGTCGGCCATCAGGTCGCCCAGGAAGGGCGCCGCCTCGCGGTCCATGTAGTCCGTGAACAGCCGGCCGAAGGTGTCCGCGGTTTCCTCCACGGCTTGCAGCAGCAGGCGTTCGGTCAGGGTCAAACCGTCGGTCGTCCAGGGGTAATCGGCCAGGAACCGGGTGATGGCATCGGCCATGAACGGCAGGGCCGACAGGTCGCCGCCCCGGCGCGCCGCCAGGGGGCGCGGGTCCGGCCGGCGCAGGTCGGCCCACAGGGCCTGGGCCAGGTCCCGCTGGGCGGTGGTGACGGGCTGACGGATGTCCAGCAGGTCCACGGCCTGGGCCGGCGACAGGTCGCCCAGGCCGCGGAACCGGTCCACCGCCGGGTGGTGGCCGATGCAGATCATCGCCACGCCGCTCAGGTCGCCCCCGGCCTGGCGGGCCAGGCGGTCCAGCACCTGGAGAATCTGAAGCTGGTCGTACAGGTCGTGCTCGAACCACAGCACCAGGGGGTCGCCGGGCCGCCAGGCGGCCAGGAAGGCGGCGCGCCAGGCCATGTCGGCGGCCACCCGGGCACGGGGGGCCAGATCGCCAAGGTAGGCCACCCGCCGGGCATCCAGGGCGGCGTCGTCCAGGCCCTGGGGGATGGGACCGTCGTGCAGCACGTCGCGCCAGGGCAGGATGGCGGCGCCGTCCAGGCCGCCGGCCATGAGCATGTCGCGGGCGACGTCGCCGTTGGTGATGTGGCGGATCACCGGTCCCTGTCCCGCTTCTCGGTCGCCCAGTCCTCGAACACCGGTGCGGCCCGGTGGGCGGCCTCGATCCAGTCCTGCTGGCCGGCCCGCAGGCGGCGCAGGGCCCGCCAGGCCCAGGCCACCTCCACGAACAGCACGGCGAACACGGCGGCGCCCATCATCAGGCCCTGGTTGTCGGTCAGTTCGCCGCCGGCCGCCCGAACCCGCTCGGCCCACAGCAGCGGCGCGTCGTACAGGCCGTGCAGCAGGATGGGCACCACCAGGGCCCAGGCCAGGGGCCAGCGCCTTTCGGGGGGACCGAACCGGGCCTTGGCCAGCAGCAGTCCCATGACCGCGCCCAGGGCCCCGTGGCCGGGCACGGCGGTCAGGGCCCGGGCGATGGCGGTGGCCGTCCAGTCGTCGCCGGCCTGGGTCACGTACAGCACGTTTTCCAGGGCCGCGAAGCCCAGCGACGCGGTGACGCCGTAGACGATGGCGTCCATGGGCTCGTTGAAGTGGCGGTGGCGCAGGCAATAGAGGGTCAGGACGGCGAACTTCAGCACTTCCTCGGGCACGGCGGCGGTCAGGAAGGCTTCCATCACCGGGGTCCACACGGGGTCGTTCACCCGCGCTGCCCAGGTGTCCAGGGGCCAGGCCAGCAGGATCACCACGGGAATGATGGCGAACCCCAGGACGAAGGTGGTCAGCACCGGGGCGGCCGGCTCGGGGAACCGGTCCTGGCGCAGCACCAGCCACAGGAACAGCAGGGCCGGCCCCACGGCGGCCAGGACCATGACCGCCATCATGATGTCCCGCCCCCCTGGCGCCGGGCCATGACGGAATCGGCCGTGTAGATGGCCAGGGCCACCCAGATGCAGCCGAAGGCCACGCCCTTCACCCCGTTGAAGGGCTCGTGCCACAGCCAGATGGCCAGGAAGAAGCTCATGGTGGGGGCGATGTACTGAAAGAAGCCGATGGTGGAATACCGCAGGCGCCGGGCCCCCTCGGCGAACAGCACCAGGGGAATGGCGGTGATGGCGCCGGCCAGGATCAGCTTGATGTCCATCTCCCAGCCGTGGCCCCCGAAGGAACCCGCGCCGGTCACGCCCAGGTAGACCAGATAGCCCAGGGCCAGGGGCGACAGCAGCAGGGTTTCCAGGTACAGGCCCGAATAGCCGTCCACCGGCACCACCTTGCGGATCAGCCCGTAGGTGCCGAACGAGAAGGCCAGGACCAGGGCGACGACGGGCACCTGGCCCAGCTGCACCACCTGGAAGGTCACCCCCAGGGCGGCCAGGCCAACGGCCACCCAGCCGGCCAGGCGCAGGCGTTCGCGCAGGAACAGGGTGCCGAACAGCACGTTGACCAGGGGGTTGATGAAATAGCCCAGACTGGTTTCCAGCACGTGGCCTTGGGCCACGGCCCAGATGAAGATCAGCCAGTTGACGGACACGGTCAGGGCCGACAGCAGCAGCATGCCCATCACCCGGGGCGCCCGCAGGTGGGCGCCGACGACCCGCCAGCGGCCCATGAGGGTCAGCACCCCGGCCATCATCACCACCGACCAGGCGATGCGGTGGGCCAGCACTTCCAGGGGCGGCACGTCGGCCGTCCACTTGAAATAGATCGGCACGCCGCCCCAGAACAGGAAGGCGGCCAGGGCATAGGCCGCGCCGACGAACGAGGGGCTTCGTTCGCGCGGCGGGCTCACAGCACGAACCACATGAGGGCCGGCAGGATCAGGAAGGCCAGGGCCGTGGAGATCACCACGATGCCGGCCACCTCCTCGGGCGCATTGTTGTAGCGCTGGGCGAACAGGTAGTTGAACACCGCCGCCGGCATGGCCGAATCCAGGATCAGCACGCCCCGGGCCGCGCCCTCCAGCCCCAGGGCCTGGGCCACGCCCAGGCCGACCAGGAAGCCCATGACCAGGCGCAGCACCGAAAGCCCCAGGCTGCGCGACATCCGCGTCACCGCCAGGCGGGCCAGGGAAATGCCCAGGGTGATCAGCATCATGGGAATGGTCAGGCCGGCCAGGATCTTGGTGGTGTTGTTCAGCCATTCGGGCGGGCGGATGTCCAGCGCCAGGAAGGCCACCGCCAGGACCACGGCATAGATCAGCGGCACCCGGGCCAGGGCCTTCAGCGATGCCGAGCCCGAGGCCAGGGCCACGCCCAGGGTGAACTGCAGCACCGAATGGACCGTGAAGGCGGCGATGCCGAAGGCCAGTCCCACGTCGCCGAAGGCCAGGTAGGACAGGGGAATGCCCATGTTGCCGGCGTTGGGGAACATCAGCGCCGGCAGGAAGGTGCGCAGCGACAGGCCCAGCAGGCGCAGCACCGCCAGGCCCACCAGCCCGAACACCACGATGGTGGCCAGGGTGGCCCCGGCCATGGACAGCAGGGCCCCGCCATCGAACGCGATGTTGGCCAGGGTGTTGAAGATCAGGCACGGGCCGCCCACGGTGGTGACCAGGGTGGTCACCAGTTCCGTGTCGTAGGGGCGTCCCGTCTTGGCCCAGCCGAAGCCGATGCCGGCGCAGATGAACACGGGCGCGATGATGGAAAACAGCTCGGCGTACATGCCGGCCCTTATACCAGGGCCGGTGGCGGAACGCCCGCCGGATTCTTGCGCCCCCTATTCGATCCAGGCGATGCGCAGGATATTGGTGGCGCCGGGGGTGCCGAAGGGCACGCCGGCGGTGATCACCAGCCGGTCGCCGGGGTTGGCCAGGCCCTCGCGCAGGGCCACGCGGGTCGATTCGCGGACCATGCCGGCGAAGCTTTTCAGCTCGCGCGTGGTGACCGGATAGATGCCCCACACCAGGGCCAGGCGGCAGGCCGTGCGCGGGTTGGTCGTCAGGCCCAGGATGCGCACCGGCGGCCGTTCGCGGGCCGCCCGCAGGGCCGTCGACCCGGTGGAGGTGAACGACACGATCAGCTTGGCCGAAACCGTTTCGGCCACCTGGCGGGCGGCGGCGGAAATGGCGTCCTCGGCCGTGGCCTCGGGCAGGTGGCGGGCGGCGTCGTTGAGCTGCTGGTAGGTGGGGTCGGCCTCCACCCGGGTCAGGATGCGGTCCATCATGGTCACCGCCTCCTCGGGGTATTCGCCCACCGCCGTTTCCGCCGACAGCATCACGGC
>JAGREA010000207.1 GCA_020446745.1 Rhodobacterales bacterium
ACGCGGGTTTCCCTCCGCTACATCCCCGACCGGTGGGTGTTGGACCCGGCCGGCCTGGACGCCTACCTGGACGCCCTGGCCGGGAGTGCGCCGGGGGCCCTGGAAGACCTGGCCGTCATGGTCCTGGACGACATCAACAACGAGGTGGTGGCCCGCTGGGTACAGGTGGTGGTGTCGGCCCCCACCGAAGGCCGCGCCCCCGTCGACCACCACGACGTGATGCTGGAGGACCGCCAGCCCAAGTGGGCCAACGACGCCCTGCTGTCGCGCCTGAAGAGGTTCTGATTGATGAGTCTGGACCGCATGACCGGCCCCGTGGCCCTGGACGACCTGCGCCTGGCCGGGGCCGCCGCCCTGGCCGAGGGCGACGGCAGCCGCGAGCGCCTGGCCGACATCCTGATGGTGGTGTTCGAGGACGACTGGATGAAGGCCACGGCGGTGATGCTGCGCTTCGAGGCCCTGCTGGACGTGGCCGAGGCCGACCCCCGCCTGGCCGCCCTGGTGCCCGACGGTGACCACCTGCTGACCTGCGAGGCGGTGCTGCGCGCCGTGGCCGAACAGCCGCTGGAGGACCTGTCCGGCGACGGCCGGTTCGATGCGGATGCGCTGGTGGAAGCGGTGCGGGCCTGGACCTAGCTCACCTTCCGCACGTGGGTCTGGATGCCCAGGTCGTCCAGCTCGATGCGCTCGCGCCGGTCGTCGTCGGCCCGGGCCTGGGCGTCGCGGTTTTCCTGGGCCAGCTCATAGCGCCGCAGTTCGTGATAGGCCACCCGAAGTTCCTCGCGGGCGCCCTCGATCAGGGCCTCGGCCTGGATGATGGATTCGTTCAGGCGCCGCTTGCGGGCAATGGCCGCCTGGGTGTAGGCGCCCAGGGTGAAGGTCACCTCGGCCGGCGCGCCGCGGGCCAGGGACTGCTCGGCCATCAGGTCGGCCTCCAGTTGCGCCACCTGGCCGTTCAGTTCGTCCAGCAGGCGCAGCAGATCGCCCAGCATGCGGCGTTTCTCGTCGACCCGCCACTCGTGCAGGCGGATCAGGCTGCCCAGGTCCTTGGCCACTTATGCGGTCCTCCTCGCGGTCATGATGGGGCCGGGGGCGGCGTGCCGTCCAGGGCCTCGGCCAGCAGGGCGTAGCTGGCCACCAGGTCGGCCTTGTCCTCCTTGGCCTGGGACAGGAAGGCCTCCAGGCGCGGATACAGGTGGATGGCCTCGTCCACCTTGGCGTCGCTGCCCTTGCGATAGGCGCCCAGGCGGATCAGCTCGGCCATGTCCTCGTAGGTGGAAATGACCCGCCGGGCCCGGTCCACCAGGCGGTTCTCGTCGGGCGCGTTGCAGGCCGGCATGGAGCGCGACACGCTGCGCAGCACGTTGATGGGCGGATAGCGCCCGCGCTCGGCGATGGCCCGGTCCAGCACCACGTGGCCGTCCAGGATGCCGCGCACGGCGTCGGAAATGGGCTCGTTGTGGTCGTCGCCCTCCACCAGCACGGTGAACAGGCCGGTGATGCTGCCCTGGCCCGGCCCGCCGGGCCCGGCGCGCTCCAGCAGGCGCGGCAGCTCGGCGAACACGGAAGGGGTATAGCCCTTGGAGGCCGGGGGCTCGCCGGCCGACAGGCCGATTTCCCGCTGGGCCATGGCGAAGCGGGTCACGCTGTCCATCAGGCACAGCACGTCGGCCCCCTGGTCGCGGAAGTATTCGGCGATGGCCAGGGTCATGTAGGCCGCCTGGCGGCGCACCAGGGGCGGCCCGTCCGAGGTCGCCACCACCACCACCGAGCGGGCCATGCCTTCCGGCCCCAGGTCGTCCTCGATGAATTCCCGGGCCTCGCGGCCGCGCTCGCCGATCAGGCCGATGACGCTCACCTGGGCGTCGGTGTGGCGGGCCATCATGGACAGCAGGGTGGACTTGCCCACGCCGGAGCCCGAGAAGATGCCCATGCGCTGGCCCCGGCAGCAGGTGAGGAAGGCGTTCATGCCGCGCACGCCCAGGTCGATCTTGCCGCCCACCCGTTGCCGCGCGTGGGCCGGCGGCGCCTTGCCGTTGACGGCGTGGCGCGCCGGGCCGAAGGGCAGCGGCCCGCGGGCGTCCACGGGCTCGCCGAAGGCGTTGACCACCCGGCCCAGCCAGCCCGGGTCGGGGTGGATCACCGGGTCGCCGGCCCCCACCTCGGCCCGGCAGCCCAGGCCGATGCCGTCCAGGGTGCCATAGGGCATGAGCAGCGCCTTGCCGTCGCGGAAGCCCACCACCTCGCAGGTCACGCGCCGGCCGTCGCGGGCCAGCAGGCGGCAGCGGTCGCCGATGGACACCAGGCCCTGGGCGCCCTCCACCTCCACCAGCAGGCCGATCACCGCCGCCACCCGACCGAACAGGCGGCCGGCGGGCAGGCTTTCCACCTCGGTGACGATGTTGCCCAGCAGGGTGGCCATGGGGGCGGAGGGTCCCGTGTTGCGGTAAGGTTCGTTAACGCGGCGGCGGGGAAAAGGTTACCCGAACCGGCCGCGTCAGGGAGTCTGCCCCGGTCCATTTTAAAGTTTCGTAAAATCCCCTTGCTGGAAACCGTTGCACTGACAACGAATCTTGTGCGATTCTCAAGAACGGCATATGGTTAACGTAAGCGATTCGCATTGGTTAACGTTGGGATTGGTTAACGAGGGCGGGCGGCATGCGAGTGCTTCTGGTGGAAGACGACCCGACGACCCAGCAGTCCATCGAGATGATGCTGCGGACCGAGGGCATGGTGGTCGACTCGACCGACATGGGCGAGGACGGCCTGGAAATCGGCAAGCTCTACGATTACGACATCGTGATCCTGGATCTGATGCTGCCGGACATGGACGGGTTCGAGGTGCTGCGGCGGCTGCGGGATTCCCGCGTCGACACGCCGGTGCTGATCCTTTCGGGCCTGAACGAATCGGAAAACAAGGTGAAGGGCCTGGGCGTCGGGGCCGACGACTACCTGACCAAGCCCTTCAACAAGGACGAGCTGGTGGCGCGCATCCACGCCATCGTGCGCCGGTCCAAGGGCCATGCCCAGTCCGTCATCCGCACGGGCCGCATGAGCGTGAACCTGGACACCCGCACGGTCGAGGTGGACAGCCAGCCCATCCACCTGACGGGCAAGGAATACGGCATCCTTGAACTGCTGAGCCTGCGCAAGGGCACCACGCTGACCAAGGAAATGTTCCTGAACCACCTGTACGGCGGCATGGACGAGCCCGAGCTGAAGATCATCGACGTCTTCATCTGCAAGCTGCGCAAGAAGCTGTCCACGGCCACCGGCGGCGACAACTACATCGAAACCGTCTGGGGGCGCGGCTACGTGCTGCGCGACGACGAGACGGTGGCCGAAACCGCCGCCGCCGAATAGTCCACGCCCTTCAGGCGCCAAACCCTTCAGGCAGGCGCGGCCGGCATGGTCGGCAGCACCACCGCCATCTGCACCATACCGGGGGTCGGCATCGCCAGTTCGATGTCGACCCCCAGGCGTTTGGCTTCGCGCGCCGCCAGGTGGGCGGGCACGTCGCGGGGCGTGGGGGCCGGCGCGGCGCGGCCCAGCAGGATATCCGTATCGCCATCGGCCAGGCGGGCCCCGGCGCCCTCGGCCGACAGGGCCATGCCCAGGCCGCCCCGGTCGGCCGACAGCAGGGCGAAGCGCGCCGTCAGGGTGCCGCCCCGGCCCAGGGCCGCCACCGCCGCCAGGCCCAGGTTGAGCATCAGCCGCGCCCCGGCCGCCGGCAGGGCCCAGCCGTCGCCCTCGCCGACTTCCCAGTCCAGGGCCACCCGGCCGCCGCGCAGGTAGGCGCCCAGCAGGGCGCCCCCTTCCCCGGGCGTCAGGGAATCGTTGCCGCGGCCGAAGGCCCGGCGGAAGAAGGCCAGGCGGCCGTTGATCTGTTCCGAACTGCCGCGCAGCAGGCCCAGGGCCTCGGCCGCCGACACGCCGCCGCCGGCCCGCAGGTCGTCGCCCAGCACGTCCAGCCCGGCGGTGATGCCACCGGCGGCCCCCACCAGGTCGTGGCACAGGCGGGCGCTCATCATGTGGGCCAGGGTATCGTCGTTACCGGTGTCGTCGTTCCAAGTGTCCATCAGGGTGCCTTCATCGTCGCGCATGCTTCAGCCTTGGTCGCCCCTGGTGGTTTCACCGCCGATTCCCCTGCGGCATAATACCGCCGTCCCGGGCACCGCGCCCAGGGACGACGTTTGGGAGGAACCATGTCCGCATCCGTACGGCGCCGGTCCGGTCCGGCGGGGCGCTACACGCCCAAGGGCCGCCAGGTGGAGACCGCCGCGCTGGAACAGGTCCGCGCCCTGCTGGGCGATGCCCCGCGCCGCCGCGACCTGCTGATCGAGCACCTGCACCTTATCCAGGACGCCCACGGCCACATCTCGGCCCGGCACCTGGCCGCCCTGGCCCAGGAGATGCGCCTGTCCCAGGCCGAGGTGTACGAGGTAGCCACCTTCTACGCCCATTTCGTGGTGACGGCCGAGGGCGAGACCCCGCCGCCGCCCCTGACGGTGCGGGTGTGCGACGGCATCGCCTGCGAGATGGCCGGAGCGAAGGGCCTGATCGACGGCCTGAAGGCGGCCCTGGGCAACGGCGTGCGGCTGGTCCCCGCCCCCTGCGTGGGCGCCTGCGACCGCGCCCCCGTGGCCGTGGTGGGCCAGCGCCCCGTGGACCGGGCGGACGTGGACGCGGTGAAGGCGGCCGTGGAGGCCGGCGACGTGATCCCGCCCATCCCCCCGGCCCAGGACATCGACACCTACCGGTCGAAGGATGGCGGCTACACGGTGCTGGCCGAATGCCTGTCGGGCAAACGCGACCCCGACGGCGTGACCGGCGACCTGGAGGCTTCCGGCCTGCGGGGCCTGGGCGGGGCCGGTTTTCCGGCGGCCCGCAAGTGGGGCTTCGTCAAGGCCAACCCGGGGCCGCGCATCGTCGCCGTGAACGCCGACGAGGGCGAGCCCGGCACCCTGAAGGACCGCTACTGCCTGGAAACCCGCCCCCACCGCACCCTCGAAGGCGCCCTGATCGCCGCCTGGGCTGTGGGCGCCGACGCCATCTACATCTACCTGCGCGACGAATACCCGTGGCTGCGCCCGGTGCTGCGAAAGGCCATCGACGAGGTGACCGCCGCCGGCATCGCGCCGGGGATTTCCATCCACCTGCGGCGCGGCGCCGGGGCCTACATCTGCGGCGAGGAATCGGCCATGCTGGAAAGCCTGGAAGGCAAGCGCGGCCTGCCCCGCAACCGCCCGCCCTTCCCGGCCCAGGCGGGCCTGTTCGGCCGCCCCACCCTGATCCACAACGTGGAGACCCTGTACTGGGTGCCGGACATCCTGCTGAAGGGGCCGCTGTGGTACCAGAACGCCGGGCGCCCCCACCACTATTCCGTTTCCGGCCGGGTCAGGAACCCCGGGGTGCTGACGGCGCCCTCGGGGGTCAGCGTCAACGACCTGATCGCCCGCTGCGGCGGCATGGCCGAGGGCCACACCCTGAAGGGCTTCCTGCCCGGCGGGGCCTCGGGCGGCATCCTGCCGGCCGACAAGGCGGACCTGTCCCTGGATTTCGGCCACCTGGAACAGTACGGCTGCTTCGTCGGCTCGTCGGCCGTGGTGGTGCTGTCGGACCAGGACTCCATCACCGACGTGGTGGGCAACCTGCTGCGCTTCTTCGCCGAGGAAAGCTGCGGCCAGTGCACGCCGTGCCGCCTGGGCTGCGAAAAGATGCTGGACCTGCTGGACGCCCCGGACCCGGACATGGACCTGGTGCGCGAGCTGGCCGACGTGATGCGCGATGCCTCCATCTGCGGCCTGGGCCAGGCGGCGCCCAACCCGGTGCTCAGCGCCCTGCGTTTCTTTTCGGAGGAGATGTAATGGCCGGAGGACATCTGATGGCCGAAACCGTTGCCTTCACCCTGGACGGGAAGACGGTCGAGGCCCGGCCGGAGGAAACCATCTGGCAGGTGGCCCAGCGCCTGGGCACGGCCATCCCCCACCTGTGCCACAGGGACGCCAAGGGCTACCGCCCCGACGGCAACTGCCGCGCCTGCATGGTGGAGGTGGAAGGCGAGCGCGTCCTGGCGCCGTCGTGCCGCCGCCACCCGACGCCGGGCATGGTGGTCCACAGCCAGTCCGACCGCGCCGTGAAGGCCCGGCGCGGGGTGCTGGAACTGCTGCTGGCCGACCAGCCGCCGCGCGAGCAGGCCCACGATGCCCAGGCCCCCTTCTGGCACTGGATCGACCATGTGGGGCTGACCGCCAGCCGCTTCCCCGCCGCCCACACCCGCCCGGCGGCGGACCGCAGCCACGCCGCCATGGCCGTGCACCTGGATGCCTGCATCCAGTGCGGCCTGTGCGTGCGGGCCTGCCGCGAGGTGCAGGTGAACGACGTGATCGGCCTGGCCCGGCGCGGCGCCGCCGCCACCATCGTGTTCGACCAGGCGGACCCCATGGGCCACAGCACCTGCGTGGCCTGCGGCGAATGCGTGCAGGCCTGCCCCACGGGCGCCCTGATGCCCGCCGCCCGGGTGGACGACGCGGGCCGCGACCTGGGCGGGCCCGACCGTTCGGTGAACTCGCTGTGCCCCTACTGCGGGGTCGGCTGCCAGGTCACCTTCCACGTGAAGGACGGGCGCATCCAGGCCGTGGACGGGCGCGACGGCCCGGCCAACGAAAGCCGCCTGTGCGTCAAGGGGCGGTTCGGCTTCGATTACGCCCACCACCCCCACCGCCTGACCGTGCCGCTGATCCGCCGCGACGACGCCCCCAAGGCCGGCGCCGACCGGGTGGACCCGGCCAACCCCTTCACCCACTTCCGGGAAGCCACCTGGGAGGAAGCCCTGGACAAGGCCGCCGGCGGCCTGGCCGCCATCCGCGCCGCCCACGGCGACAGGGCCCTGGCCGGGTTCGGCTCGGCCAAGGGATCGAACGAGGAAGCCTACCTGGTGCAGAAGCTGGTGCGCACGGGCTTCGGCTCCAACAACGTGGACCACTGCACCCGCCTGTGCCATGCGTCTTCCGTGGCGGCGCTGATGGAGGGCATCGGGTCGGGCGCCGTGACCGCGCCCTTCAACGCGGCCCTGGACAGCGACGTGATCATCGTCATCGGCGCCCGGCCGGCCCAGAACCACCCGGTGGCAGCCTCGTTCCTGAAGAATGCGGCGAAGATGGGCAAGACCCTGATCGTCATGGATCCCCGGGGCCAGGGCCTGGTGCGCCACGCCACCGAGCACCTGCAGTTCACGCCCGGCACCGACGTGGCCATGCTGAACGCCATCCTGCACACCATCATCGCCGAGGACCTGTACGACGCCCAGTACGTGGCCGGGTTCACGGACGGGTTCGAGGCCCTGAAGGCCAAGGTGGCGGACTTCACCCCGGAAACCATGGCCCCCGTGTGCGGCATCCAGGCCGCCACCCTGCGCCGGGTGGCCCGCGCCTTCGCCACGGCGGAACGGGGCATCATCTTCTGGGGCATGGGGGTGAGCCAGCACGTGCACGGCACCGACAACGCCCGGTGCCTGATCGCCCTGGCCGCCATCACCGGCCACGTGGGCCGGCCGGGCACGGGCCTGCACCCCCTGCGCGGCCAGAACAACGTGCAGGGGGCGTCCGACGCCGGGCTGATTCCCATGGTCTATCCCGACTACAAGTCCGTGGAGGACCCGGACGTCCGGGCCCGCTACGAGGACCTGTGGGGCATGCCATTGGACGCCGAGCGCGGCCTGACGGTGGTCGAGATCATGGACGCCGTGCACGAGGGGTCCATCCGGGGCATCTACGTGATGGGCGAAAACCCGGCCATGTCGGACCCCGACGCCAACCACGCCCGCGACGCCCTGGCCAGGCTGGACCACCTGGTGGTGCAGGACATCTTCCTGACCGAAACGGCCTTCCACGCCGACGTGGTGCTGCCGGCCTCGGCCTTCCCGGAAAAGGCCGGCACCTTCACCAACACCAACCGCCAGGTGCAGATGGCCCGGCCGGTCATCGACCCGCCCGGCGACGCCCGCCAGGACTGGTGGATCATCCAGGAAATCGCCAACCGCCTGGGCCTGGGCTGGACCTACGCCCACCCCAAGGACGTGTTCGCCGAGATGCGCCGGGTGATGCCGTCGATCCAAGGCATTTCCTGGGACCGGCTGGAACGCGAGGATGCCGTGACCTACCCCTGCGCGTCGGAGGAGGAGGCCGGCCGCGCCATCCTGTTCGGCGAGGGCTTCCCGACGCCGGACGGGCGGGTCAAGCTGGTGCCCGCCGACCTGGTGCCGCCGGACGAAACGCCGGACGCCGACTATCCGGTGATCCTGACCACCGGGCGCCTGCTGGAACACTGGCACACGGGGGCCATGACCCGGCGTGCCGGCATCCTGGACGGGCTGGAGCCGGAACCCACGGTGTCGCTGCACCCCCGGTTCCTGGACGGCCTGGGCCTGGCGCCCGGCGACCCGGTGACCGTGCGCAGCCGCCGCGGCCAGGTCACCCTGGCCGCCCGGGCCGACCGCGACGTGCCCGACGGGGTGGCCTTCATCCCCTTCTGCTTCACGGAAGCGGCGGCCAACCTGCTGACCAACCCGCAGCTCGACCCCTTCGGCAAGATTCCCGAGTTCAAGTACTGCGCCGTCAGGGTGGAGGCGGCAAAGGCGGAAGCGGCGGAATAGGCGGCAACGCCGGCCCTTCGATACGTGACGCCCTCAGGCTGAGGAGCGGGCGCCAGCCCGCGTCTCGAAGCCCTGGCGCCGCCGGGCCCACTCTCGCCTCAGCCCTCGGCCAGCTCCCCGTCGGCCGCCAGTTCGGCCACCAGCCAGTCGCGGAAGGCGCCGGCCGTGGGGCCCGGACGGCCCGTGGGCAGGATCATGTGATGATCCCCGGTACCCCGCATGCGGTGGGGGTGGGCCTCCACCAGGGTGCCCGCCGCCAGCACCCCGCGCAGGTGGAACGAGCGCGCCAGCAGCAGCCCCATGCCGGCCTTGGCGGCCTCCAGCGACAGGCTGGTGGCGTCGCATTCCAGCACCGGGCGCACGCCGGTCACGTCCTGGCCCAGGTCGCGGAACCAGGCCCGCCAGCCCTCCATGTAGCCGAAGGTGGAAATCAGCGGCAGGGCCGCCAGGGCCACGGGCTCGGTGGGGTGGCCCACCCGGTCCAGGAACGCCGGGCTGGCCACCACCCGCCAGTGCTCGCGGGTCAGGCGCCGGGCGTCGAAGCCGGTCCAGTCCCGGGGCCGGTTGGAGATTTCCACGTCCACCGAGCCGTCGGGTTCGTCGTCGCCGTCGGTGGACAGCATCAGGCGCACCCGCACGTCCGGGTGCTCGGCCCGGAACCGGTGCAGGCGCGGCGCCAGCCAAAGCTGGGCGAACGACGGCGTGCAGCGCACCCGCACCTGGCGCCGCCCGGCGCCGCCGAACAGGTCTTCCGTGGCGTCGGCGATGTTGCGCAGGGCCGAACTGAGGACGGGCAGGTAGAGCCGCGCCGCCTCGGTGGGCGCCAGGCCCCGGCCGGCGCGGCGGAACAGGGGATGGCCCAGGGCCTCCTCCAACACCCGAAGCTGCTGGCTGACCGCCGCCTGGGTGACGTGCAGCTCGGCCGCGGCCAGGGTCACGCTGCCCAGGCGGGCGACGGCTTCGAAGGCGCGCAGGGCGTTCAGGGGCGGCAGGGGAGACATGAATTCCAGATATAAGTTATTCTTAATCGTATGCCAAAAATAAGTCATTTTACTTAAAGAAATTTGGCCGTTAGAGGATAGGGACCACAAGATGTAGCCCGCCCCGACGGGGCGGGCCCGACGGAGGCACCGTCCATGCCCGATACCAGTGCCGCCCCGCATGCCCGGGTTAGTGGCGTTGACATCACCGACGTGCACATCAACGGGGTGGAACGCCCCGGTGACGAGCTGCAGATCGACTGGTCCGACGGCCTGTCGAGCCACCTGTACGCCCTGTGGCTGCGCGACCACTGCCAGATGCCGGAAAGCCGCGACCCGGATTCGGGCCAGCGCTTCCTGAACGTGACCGACATTCCGGAAGACTGCGCCATCGCCTCGGCCCAGGTGACCGCCGACGGCGGGCTGGACGTGGTGTTCCAGCCGGAAGGCCACCGCTCGCTGTTCACCGCCGACTGGCTGCGGGCCCACTGCTACTGCCTGAACGGCCCCTACGATGACCGGTCCGAGGCCGCCAAGCGCCTGTGGGCCGGGCCCGGGGACTTCCCCGACGGCCTGCCCGTGGTGCCCTATGCCGATTTCGCCGCCGACCCCAAGGCGCGCCTGAAGGCCCTGCGGGCCCTGCGCTCGGTGGGCTTCGCCCTGCTGACCGGGGTGCCGGCGGAAGACGGCATGGTGCTGCGGGTGATCGACCGGGTGGGCTATCTGCGGGAAACCAACTACGGCCGCCTGTTCGACGTGCGGGCGGTGGAAAAGCCCACCAACCTGGCCTACACCAACCTGGGCCTGGGGGCCCACACCGACAATCCCTACCGCGACCCGGTGCCCGGCGTGCAGATGCTGCACTGCCTGGTGAACCAGGCCGGGGGCGGCGAATCGGTGCTGGTGGACGGCTTCAAGGCCGCCGCCATCCTGCGCGCCGACCACCCGGAAGCCTTCGACCGCCTGGCCCGCACGCCGGTCAACTTCCGCTATGCCGACGACCGGGCGGACCTGGTCTCGCGGGCGACGATGATCGAGGTGGGGCCCCGCGGCCGGGTGCGCACGGTGCGGTTCAACAACCGCTCCATCGCGCCGCTGCGCCTGGCCCCGGCCGAGGTGCGGCCGTTCTATGCCGCCTACCGGGCCTTCGCCGCCATCCTGGAACGCCCGGACCTGAAGCTGACCCGGCGCCTGGACCCGGGCGACCTGGTGATGTTCGACAACACCCGGGTGCTGCACGCCCGCACCGCCATCACCCAGGGCGGCGCGCGGCACCTGCAGGGGGCCTACAGCGACCTGGACGGCCTGTTCAGCACCCTGGCCGTGCTGGAACGGCGCACCGCGCCATGAGCGACGCCGCCCTCACGCCCGACACCATCGTCGAGGCCATCGCCCAGGTGTTCGCGGCCGAAGGCTCGCGGGCCTATTTGGGCGAGCAGGTGACCATGGCCCAGCACATGCTGCAGGCCGCCGCCTGCGCCGAGCGGGCCGGGGCGCCGGACGCCGAGGTGGCGGCGGCCCTGCTGCACGACATCGGCCACTTCACCAACGTGATCCCCCACAAGGTGCTGGCGGAAGGCCGCGACAACCTGCACGAGGACGCCGGCGCCGCCTTCCTGGCGCCGTTCTTCCCGCCCGAGGTGGTGGACCCGGTACGCCACCACGTGGCGGCCAAGCGCTACCTGTGCACGGTGAAGCCGGACTACCTGGACCGCCTGTCGGCGGCGTCCGTCCACACCCTGAACCTGCAGGGCGGCACCATGACCGATGCCGAGGCCCGGGCCTTCGCCGCCAACCCCCACCTGGACGCCACCCTGCGGGTGCGGGTGTGGGACGACCAGGGCAAGGACCCGGCCATGCCCCACCCGGACTTCGACCACTACCGCCCGCTGCTGGAACGGCTGGTGGTGCGGGGCTAGGCGACGGGGCCGTTCCCGCCGCCTGCCGGGCGTGGGGACGCCATCCCGCGAAGGCGGGGGCCCAAGGGCGGTTGATGGCGGTGCATGTCTCTTCTCCCGAAAAGATGAACCACAGAGACACAGAGGCACAGAGAAAGAATAAGGCGCGCTGCGCGCGCATTCCCTTCTGCTTCGCGCAGCGAAGCCTCTGTGGTCTCTGTGCCTTCTCTGCGCTCTGTGTGTCCCCTGAACGTCGCTGCCACCGGCACGCCCTCTCTGTGCCTCTGTGTCTCTGTGGTTCATCTTTCTTTTTTCTGAAAGGCCGTGCATCGGCACTCGCCGCCAATAGGCTCCCGCCTTCGCGGGAGCGACGGCAGGAGGATGCTGGAGCGACGGGTGGACAGAAGGGGCGGGGGCTCGCCCCCCTACTCCGCCTTCCGGTCCAGCACCACGAAGCTGTAGCCCGGCCGGTCCCCGTCGGCCGGGTGGTCCTCCCGCGACACCTCGGTCCATTGGGCCCGGTCCAGGGGCGGGAAGCGGGTGTCGCCATCCACGGTGGCGTGGACCTCGGTCAGGTACAGGCGGTCCGTGCGGTCCAGGGTCTGGGCGTAGATCGTCGCCCCGCCGATGACCATGGCCTCCGCCGCCCCCTCCGCCGCCGCCAGGGCCAGGGCGGCCGCCACGTCGTGGGCCACCCGCACGCCTTCGGCCGTCCAGGCCCCGTCCCGCGTCACCACGATGTTGGTGCGCCCGGGCAGGGGGCGGCCGATGGAGTCGAAGGTCACCCGGCCCATGATGATGGGATGGCCCAGGGTCACCCGCTTGAACCACTTCAGGTCCTCGGGCAGGTGCCACGGCAGGGCGCCGTCGCGGCCGATCACCCCGTTGGCGGCCACGGCCACCACCTGGGCGACGCGCATCAGACGGCGACCTCGGCCTTGATGTGGGGGTGGGGGTCGTATCCGCTCAGCTCGAAATCGTCGTAGCGGAAGGCGAACAGGTCGGTCACGTCCGGGTTCAGGGTCATGGTGGGCAGGGGCCGGGGGCTGCGGGAAAGCTGCTCGCGGGTCTGCTCCATGTGGTTCGAATAGAGGTGCGCGTCGCCGAAGGTGTGCACGAAGTGGCCGGGCTTCAGGCCCGTCACCTGGGCCACCATCAGGGTCAGCAGGGCATAGGAGGCGATGTTGAACGGCACCCCCAGGAAGATGTCGGCCGAGCGCTGGTAAAGCTGGCAGCTCAGCCGCCCCTCGGCCACGTAGAACTGGAACAGGCAGTGGCACGGCGGCAGGGCCATGGTGTCCACCTCGGCCGGGTTCCAGGCGCTGACCATCAGCCGCCGGCTGTCGGGGTTGGCGCGGATCTGCGCCACCAGGTGGGCCATCTGGTCCACCACCCGGCCGTCGGGCCCTTCCCAGCGCCGCCACTGCTTGCCGTACACGGGGCCCAGGTCGCCGTTCTCGTCGGCCCATTCGTCCCAGATGCGCACCCCGTTGTCCTTCAGGTAGCCGATGTTGGTGTCGCCGGCCAGGAACCACAGCAGTTCGTGGACGATGGACTTCAGGTGCAGCTTCTTGGTCGTCACCAGGGGGAAGCCTTCGGCCAGGTCGAAGCGCATCTGGTGGCCGAACACGCTGCGGGTGCCGGTGCCCGTGCGGTCGGCCTTCACCGTGCCTTCGTCCAGCACGCGGCGCATCAGGTCCAGGTATGCCTGCATGGAATCGCTTCGCCCCCGTTTTCGGTGGCGCCAGGATAGACCAAGCCCCCCGCAAGCGCACCCTTTCGCACGGACCTGAACGGGCCTATATTAGGGGTGCCGGTTCGTCCGGCTATGGCGATAAACGCCTTGCGGAATAAGCGTAGTGGACCCGGGGGCAGTGCCCGGCGCCTCCACCAGTTTCTCCCGCCCCAGGGGACCTGTGGGCCCGGGGCGGGACCAACGGGGGCGAAACAGGATCGACACGCGTGGTAAAGGCTTGGTTTTCGCCCGGCATGGTATCCACCGTTATCGGGCCATTTTGACAAATGCCAACGACAACGAGGCATTTGCTGTCGCCGCTTAATAACCGGTGACAACGGGGTTCGGGGGGCACCTGGCAACAGAAGCCCCCCACTTCGTTTTCCGGCCCCCGCACCGCACCGCCCCGCCACCCCGGCCGGCGCGCCGCGGGATGGGCGGGCCCCGCAGGCGGTCCTTGACCTGCCCAAGAATCCCACCACAATAGGCCCCATGGAAGACAGCCCCCTTCGCTACGACCGCTGGATCGAGGACGCCCTGCGCGGCGTGCTGCGCCGCGCGCTCCGCCACACGGCCGACCACGGCCTGCCGGGGGACCACCACTTCTACATCACCTTCCGCACCGACGACCCCAACGCCAAGGTGCCCGGCCCCCTGAAGGCCCAGCACCCCGAGGAGATGACCATCGTCATCCAGCACCAGTACTGGGAGCTGGAGGTGCGCGAGGAGGCGTTCTCGGTGACGCTGAGCTTCGGCGGCCGGCGCCAGAACCTGGTGATTCCCTTCGAGGCGGTGACCGGCTTCGCCGACCCCTCCGTGAACTTCGGCCTGCAGCTCAAGGTGTCCCTGCAGGACATCGAGCTGGAAGGCGACGAGCTGGACGGCGAGATGGACCTGGCCTTCGAGGCGCCCATCAACGGCGACGACGCCGATGCCGGGGACGACGACGGCGCGGCGGCCGACGACGACGGCGCGGCCAAGACCGGCGAGGTCATCGCCCTGGACGCCTTCCGCAAGAAGTAATTTCCTTTCGGCCGGCCGCAGGGGACCGGCCGCCCGCCTAGGGGCATCCAAATCCAAGGAGACCACCATGAACGCCTTCGTTCATCATCCCATGCTGCCCGAAACCGCCGACGACACCCCCTACCGCAAGCTGACCGGGGACTATGTGGAGACCCTCACCGTCGACGGCCAGACGGTGCTGAAGGTGGACCCCCGGGCCCTGACCCTGCTGACCTTCGAGGCCTTCAAGGCCTGCTCGCACCTGCTGCGCCCGGCCCACCTGGCCCAGGTGCGCAAGATCCTGGACGACCCGGAAGCCAGCGACAACGACCGCTTCGTGGCCCTGGACCTGCTGAAGAACGCCAACATTTCGGCCGGCGGCGTGCTGCCCATGTGCCAGGACACGGGCACGGCCATCGTCATGGGCAAGCGCGGCGAGCGGGTGTGGACCGGCGGCACCGACGAGGCCGCCATCGCCGAAGGGGTGATGAAGACCTTCACGGAAACCAACCTGCGCTATTCCCAGGTGTCGCCCCAGGACATGTTTACCGAGGTCAACACGGGCAACAACCTGCCGGCGCAGATCGAGCTGTATGCCACCCCCGGCGAGGCCTACAAGTTCCTGTTCATCGCCAAGGGCGGCGGTTCGGCCAACAAGACCTTCCTGTTCCAGCAGACCAAGGCCCTGCTGAACCCCGAATCCCTGGCCAAGTTCCTGGACGAGAAGATCCGCACCCTGGGCACCTCGGCCTGCCCGCCCTATCACCTGTCGGTGGTCATCGGCGGCACCTCGGCCGAGTTCAACCTGAAGATGGTCAAGCTGGGCAGCACCAAGTACATGGACGGCCTGCCCACCCAGGGCGGCCCCCACGGCCAGGCCTACCGCGACCTGGAATGGGAGGAGAAGATCCTGCAGATGTCCCGCGACCTGGGCATGGGCGCCCAGTTCGGCGGCAAGTATTTCTGCCACGACGTGCGGGTCATCCGCCTGCCGCGCCACGGCGCCTCGTGCCCCGTGGGCATCGGCGTGTCCTGCTCGGCCGACCGCCAGGTGAAGGGCAAGATCACCGCCGACGGCGTGTTCCTGGAGCAGTTGGAGACGGACCCGGCCAAGTACCTGCCCGAAATCACCGACGACGGCCTGGACGGCGACGTGGTGAAGATCGACCTGAACCGTCCCATGGCCGAGATTTTGGCCGAGCTGACCAAGTACCCGGTGCGCACGCGGCTCAGCCTGTCCGGCCCGCTGATCGTCGGCCGCGACATCGCCCACGCCAAGCTGAAGGAGCGCCTGGACGCCGGCGAGGGCCTGCCCCAGTACGTGAAGGACCACGCCATCTACTACGCCGGCCCGGCCAAAACGCCGGAAGGCTATGCCTCGGGCTCGTTCGGGCCGACCACGGCCGGGCGCATGGATGCCTATGTGGAACAGTTCCAGGCCGCCGGGGGCTCCATGGTCATGCTGGCCAAGGGCAACCGCTCGCAGGACGTGACCAACGCCTGCAAGGCCCATGGCGGGTTCTACCTGGGCTCCATCGGCGGCCCGGCGGCGCGCCTGGCCCAGGACTGCATCAAGAAGGTCGAGGTGCTGGAATACCCGGAACTGGGCATGGAGGCCATCTGGCGCATCGAGGTGGAGGACTTCCCCGCCTTCATCGTGGTGGACGACAAGGGCAACGACTTCTTCGCCGAGTTCATGGCCTAGGTTGATGCCGCCGGACCTCTTGTTCGATGGGCCCGTCGACGCCCCCGTCACCATCGCCCTGGCCCACGGGGCCGGGGCGCCCATGGACAGCCCCTTCATGGCCGCCTTCGCCCAGGGGCTGGCGGCCCGGGGCATCCGGGTGGCGCGGTTTGAATTCCCCTACATGGCCGGGCGCCGCGCCGGCGGGACCAAGCGCCCGCCGGACCGGGGCCCGGTGCTGGTGGACACCTGGATGTCGGTGATCAACCACCTGGGCCCGGAACGCCTGGTCATCGGCGGCAAGTCCATGGGCGGGCGCATCGCCTCCATGGTCGCCGACGGGGCGGGGGTGAAGGGCCTCGTGTGCCTGGGCTACCCGTTCCACGGCCCCGGCCGGGCGCTGAAGGAGGACCGCATCGTCCACCTGCGGGCCCTGAAGACCCCGGCCCTGATCCTGCAAGGGACGCGCGACACCATGGGCACGGCCGACGAGGTGCCGGACTATCCCCTGTCCCCGGCGATCCGGGTGCACTGGCTGGAAGACGGCGACCACGGCCTGAAGCCGCGCAAGAAGTCCGGCCGCTCGGAGGCCCAAAACTGGGACGAGGCGATCGGGGAACTGGCGGCCTTCGCGCTGGGGCTGTGACGGCCGGCGCCTAGACTTCCACGTCCAGCACCCGTTTCGGCGCGGCCACGGTGGTGGCGCCCGACGAGGCCTTGGCCAGCATGTTGACGATGCCCTGTGCCGCTTCCTGCTTCTGCTTCAGCATGGCGACGGAAAGTTCCTGCTTCGTCTGGGCGGACGAGGCGGAAACCACAAGCGCGGCCTTGGTGGCGATATCCATGTGATCGGTCCCTTTCTAGAACACGAAGGCCGACAGTCTAACACAAAGCGCCGGCGGGGCAAATCGGGCGCCTTGACAGGCGGCCGGGGCGGGCGTAGCAGCGGGGCCATGATCGATTTCGCCCTTCCCGTCCCGCCGGCCACCCTGGGCGCCTTCGTGCTGGCCGCCCTGGCCATCGTGCTGTCGCCGGGGCCCGATACCCTGCTGATCCTGCGCCACACCATCGCGTCGGGCCGGCGGGTGGGCCTGGCCACCGTGGCCGGGGTGCAGCTGGGCCTGCTGGTGCACACGGCCATGGCCGTGGGGGGGCTGTCGCTGATCATCGCCTCGTCCCCCGCCCTGTTCCGCCTGGTGGCCGTGGCCGGGGCCCTGTACCTGGGCTGGCTGGGCCTGCAAGGCTTCCGCGAGGGCGGCGCGCTGCATATCGGCGCCAAGGCGGGCCCGGAAACCACGGCCGGGCGGGCCTGCCGTCAGGCGATCCTGACCAACGTGCTGAACCCCAAGGTGATCCTGCTGTTCCTGGCCCTGTTCCCCAACTTCGTGGACCGCGCCCGGCCCGACGTGCCGGCCCAGCTGGCCACCCTGGCGGCCGCCCTGATCGTCGTCAACACGCTCTATCAGGCGCCCCTGGCCTGGGCCGCCGACGTGGTGCGCCGGTGGGTCGACCGGCCCGGCGTGCAGACCTGGGTGGCGCGGGGCACGGGGGCCATTTTCATCGGCTTCGCGGTGCTGTTGCTGCTGGATCACGCCCTTTGACGGTGGCATGATTCGGGGATGAGAATCGCTGTCGTTACCAAACATTTCGAACGGGTTTTCGGCCACCCCGGCCGGGCCCGCCGCTTCCTGGTCTTCGAAGCCGAACCGGGCGCCGAGCCCGTGGCGGTGGAGCGCCTGGAGCTGGCCAAGGAGGATATCCTGCACGAATACCACGGCCGTTCGGACCCCCACCCCGTGGAGGCCATGGACGTGCTCATCACCGCAAGCTGCGGCGATGGTTTCGTGCACCGCATGGCCCGGTCCGGCGTGAAGGTGGTGACCACCGAAGAGACGGATCCCCTGACCGCCGTGCGGGCCTTCCTGGCCGACGCCGCCTAGGGCATGGCCATCAACCCGGACGTCGCGGCCCACGTGGAGGACCTGCTGGCCCCCCTGGGCCCGGTGGCCGTGCGCCGCATGTTCGGCGGCGGCGGGGTGTTCCTGGACGGCCTGATGCTGGGCCTGATCGTCGACGACACGCTGTACTTCAAGACCGACGACGGGAACCGTGCCGCCTACGACGCGGCGGGCATGGCACCGTTCCGCTTCACCCGGGCCGGCAAGCTGGTGGAGACCTCGCTTCTGGAGGTGCCGCCGGACCTGCTGGACGACGCCGACGCCCTGCTGCCCTGGGCCCAAGCGGCCCTGGACGCGGCCCGCCGGTCGGCGGCGAAAAAGCCGGCCAAAAAGCGCAAATGACCGACCCGGCCCGCCTGCGCAAGCGATCGGTGCTGGTGGCCGGGCACGAGACCAGCGTGTCGCTGGAGGACGCCTTCTGGGATGCCCTGAAGGCCATGGCCAGGCGCGACGGTCTGTCCCTGAACGCCCTGGTGACCGAGATCGACCGCACCCGCACCGGCAACCTGTCCAGCGCGCTGCGGGTTCGGGTGCTGGCGGATCTGAAGGGCCCCTGATCCATCGCGCCTGGGGCCGGCAACCCTTCGAGACGGCCCTGCGGGCCTCCTCAGGGTGAGGTTTTTCAATATGTTAGGCTTCATGCTGAGGAGGGCTCGAAGAGCCCGTCTCGAAGCATTGCCGCCGCCCGGCCCGATCTTCGCCCTACTTCCCCAGCTTGTTCAGCAGCCCCGGCAGCACCTGTTGCAGCACGTCGGCCTTGCCCGCCGGCTGGGTCTGGCCGGCGGTGCCGCCGCCCGACGACGGCGGGGGCGGCGGGGCCAGGGTGTCGCCGGCCCGGGGCCGGGTGACGGGCACCGTGGGCGCCGGGTCGGGCACGCCGCCGCTGCCCGTTGTCGTGCCCTGCTGCTGCGGGGCGATCTGGTCGATCAGGGCGCCCAGGCCCTTCTTCTTGCGCAGCTTGTCCAGCCCCTTGTCCAGGCCCGGGATGGCCACCCCGCCGCTGGGCAGCGAGGCCGTGTCCACGTGCACGTCCGGCGCGTCCAGGGGCCCCTTCACCGAGAACGGCAGGTCCTGCACCTGGCGCACCTCGCGCACCTTGGACGCCAGGATCTGCGTCAGGGCGCTTTGCGACATCTTGATGCGGCCGTCCAAGTCGATGGTCCAGGCCGGCAGGTTCACCGTGCCCTGGGCCTGACCGTTGCCCAGGCCCGAGGCCAGGGCCAGGTCGTTGGTGGTCAGGATGCCCCGGTCGATGCGGTAGGTGCCGCCGATGTCGGCCGAGGCCCCCTTGCTGGCCCCGCCCAGCTTGTTCAGGCTGGCCAGCAGGTTGATCAGCGAGGCCGCCGCCGTGCCCGTGGCGGCCGACTTCACGTCCACGTTCCGCAGATCGAACCGGCCGTCGCCGCCCAGGGTGCGCACCATGTCCGCCTGGCTGCCGCCCCGGGCCGTCAGGCGGGTGTCCAGGCTGAACCGGCCGCTGGCCAGGGTCTTGCCGCTGGTGGATTGCGACGCCTGCACCAGGTCCACTTCCGCCACCTTCACCGTGGTGTCCACGGCCGGCACCCGGCCCCGGGCATCCACGGTGCCGGTGATGTCGGCCGTGCCGCCGAACATCTTG
>JAGREA010000208.1 GCA_020446745.1 Rhodobacterales bacterium
CCGCGCTACCTGGCCCTGATCCGCACGGCCATCGTGGCCGGCGGCCTGGTGGCCGGGCTGCTGATCCTGTACGTGGTCGGCTGGTTCCTGCTGGCCGTGGGGGCCCGCGACGGGGTACACGACTGGATGGCGGCGCGCGAGGCCGAGGGCTACACGGCCAGCGCCCAGCGTATCGAGGCCGGGGGCTTCCCCGGCGCCGTCACCCTGTCCATCCGCCGCCCGGCCCTGGGCCGCGCCCGGCCGGCGGCCCCGGTGCCGGCGGGGGTGACCCACCCGGGCCCCGAACCCTGGGCCTGGGAGGCCGACGGCCTGAGCCTGGCCGTCAGCCCCCTGACGCCATCCCACTACCGCATCATGGCCCCCGGCCGCCACCGCCTGGGGGTCACCCTGGGCGGCCAGCCGGAAACCTTCGAGGGCACCGTGGCGGCGCTCACCGCCGCCGTCACCTGGTCCGACGACGGGCCCCGGGACGTGGATCTGTCGGTGGCCCAGCTTGTCCTGCAGCAGGCCGGCGGCCCCGGCGTGGCGGCCGAGCGCCTGGACCTGTCGGCGGCCCGCTTCGACCCGCCCGCCGAGGCCCAGGCCGACGCCCTGGCCCTGCGCCTGGACCTGGAGGGCGAGGGCCTGCGCCTGCCCCGGTTCCTGGACCTGCCCATGGGCCACGACGTGCCCCACCTGCGCCTGCGGTCGCGCCTGCTGGGCCCCCTGGCGGTGACGCCCGGCGACGCGGCCTGGGCCGCCCGCCTGGCCGCCTGGCGCGATGCCGGCGGGGTGATGGAGGTGGACGACCTGAAGATCATCTACGGCCCGCTGACCCTCAGCGCCGACGGCACCCTGGCGCTGGACGCCGACCTGCAGCCCGTGGGCGCCTTCACGGCCCGCATCCAGGGGTTCTTCGATGCCGTGGACCTGCTGCGGGAAAAGGGGCTGATCCGGTCGCGCGCCGCCACCACGGCCAAGATCGTCCTGGGCGCCCTGTCGAAGAAATCGGCCGAGGGCGGGGCCGCCACGGTCAGCCTGCCGGTCACGGTGCAGGACCGCACCCTGTTCACCGGCCCGGTGCCGCTCATGCGCCTGCCGCCCCTGGTCTGGCCGGGCATGGAGATGCCGCCGTCCGTGCCGACGGAATAGCCTTCAAGGGTGTAGACTGGGGGTATGGTCCGCGCCCATCGCCCCCTTCTGGTCCTGGTTCTGCTGCTGTGGTCCGGCGGCCCGGCCGTGGCCGGCGATTTCCTGACCGGCCGCCTGCTGGTGGCGACGCCCCAGTTGGAGGACCCCAACTTCGGCCGCACGGTGGTCTACATGGTCAACCACGACGCCGACGGGGCCCTGGGGCTGATCATCAACCGCCCCCTGGGGCAGGGGCCGATCCATGTGTTCCTGAAGGGCTTCGGCATCGACGTGCCGGACGGCGGGCGCACCCTGCGCCTGTACCAGGGCGGCCCCGTGGACCCGGGCCAGGGGTTCCTGCTGCACACCGACGACTACGCCGAGGACGCCACCCGCAAGCTGCCCAGCGGCCTGGCCCTGACCACCACCCTGAAGGCGCTGGAGGCCCTGGCCCGGGGCGACGGCCCGGCCCGCAGCCTGTTCGCCCTGGGCTACGCCGGCTGGGGCCCGGGCCAGCTGGAAAGCGAAATCGCCCGGGGCGACTGGACCGACCAGCCGGCCGACGCGGAGCGCGTGTTCGACCGGGACACCGGGACCCTGTGGGACCGGGCCCGCGACCGGGAAGGGGTGAATCTCTGAAGGGTGGGCGCCCGTGGAAACAACCCTTCGAGACGGCCCTGCGGGCCTCCTCAGGGTGAGGGTGTCGCGGATTGAAAGACCTCACCCTGAGGAGGCCGCGTAGCGGCCGTCTCGAAGGGTGGGCGCCGACCGCGCGGTGTTCCTAGACCTCGCCTTCCGGCTTTTCGGGCACGTCGTCCTGGCCCATCTCGATGACGCCGCGGCGGATGGCCCGGGTGCGGGTGAACACGTCGAACAGTTCGTCGCCCTCGCCCCGGCGGATGGCCCGGCGCATGGCCGTCAGGTCCTCGGTGAAGCGGCCCAGCACCTCCAGCACCGCCTCGCGGTTCTGCAGGAACACGTCGCGCCACATCACCGGGTCCGAGGCCGCGATGCGGGTGAAGTCGCGGAAGCCCGAGGCCGAGAACTTGATGACCTCCTGCTGCAGATCCGTCGCCAGGTCGGTGGCCGTGTCGACGATGGTGTAGGCGATCAGGTGCGGCAGGTGCGACGTGATGGCCAGCACCTGGTCGTGGTGGGCGGCGTCCATCATCTGGATCAGGCTGCCCGCCGCCTTCCACAGGCCGGCCACCTTGTCCACCGCCGCCGGATCGGCGTCCTCGGCCGGGGTCAGGATGGTCCAGCGGTTCTGGAACAGCTCGGCGAAGCCGGCTTCCGGCCCCGAATGCTCGGTGCCGGCGATGGGGTGGCCGGGCACCAGGTGGGCGCCGGGCGGCAGGTGGGGGCCCAGGTCCTTGAACACGCAGCTTTTCACCGAGCCCACGTCGGACACGATCACGTCCGGCGCCAGGCCCGGGGCCATGGCCCTGGCGATGGCCGGATAGGCGCTCAGCGGCGTGCAGATCATCACCAGGTCGGCCCCGGCCACGGCCTCGGCCGGGTCGGTGGTCACGCTGTCGGCCAGGTCCAGGCGGGTGGCGGCGGCCAGGGTGTCCGGCGAGCGGGCGGCCACGGCGATGTGGCCGGCCAGGCCGTCGCGGCGGATCACCCGGGCCAGGGACGAACCGATCAGCCCGATGCCGATGAAGGCGACGCGCCGGAACATCATGGCGCGGCCCGGGTTTCGGTCATGAAGTCGGTCAGGGCGCCGACGAAGGCCTGCATCTCGTCGGCCGCGCCGATGGACACCCGCAGGGATTCGGGCAGCCCGTAGCCGGCCATGCGGCGCACGATGATGCCCCGGCCCTTCAGGAAGCCGTCGGCGGCCTCGGCCGTGTGGGGGCCGCTGGCCGGGAACCGCACCAGGATGAAGTTGCCGTGGCTTTCCGGCACCTCCAGGCCCAGGGCCCGGCATTCGTCGGTGGTCCAGGCCCGCCATTCGGTGTTGTGGTCCCGCGACTGGTCGGTGAAGGCCACGTCCTTCAGCGCCGCCAGGCCGGCGGCCAGGGACGGCGCGGCCACGTTGAACGGGTTGCGCACCCGGTTCAGCACGTCGGCCACCGAGGCCGGGCAGTAGGCCCAGCCCAGGCGCAGGGCGCCCAGGGCGTAGATCTTCGAAAACGTGCGGGTCATCACCACGTTCTCGCCGGCGTCCACCAGCTCGACGCCCGGGGAATAGTCGTTGCGGGTCATGAATTCCGCGTAGGCGGCGTCGATGACCAGCAGCACCCCGGCCGGCAGCCCGTCGCGCAGGCGCTTCATCTCGGCCGCCGGCAGGTAGGTGCCGGTGGGGTTGTTGGGGTTGGCCAGGAACACGATGCGGGTGCGGTCGGTCACCTTGGCCAGCAGGGCGTCCACGTCGGCGGTCAGGTTGGTTTCCGGCGCCTGCACGGGGGTGGCCCCGGCGGTGCGGGCGGCGATGGGGTACATCAGGAAGCCGTGCTGGGTGTACAGCACCTCGTCCCCCGGACCGGCATAGGCCCGGCACAGCAGGCCCAGCAGCTCGTCCGAGCCGGCGCCGCAGACGATGCGCTCCGGGTCCAGGCCCCAGTGGGCGCCCAGGGCGTGGCGCAGGGCGTGGGCCGAGCCGTCGGGGTAGCGGTGCATGTGCGACGCCTCGTCCTCAAGCGCCCGCTGGGCCGCCGGGCTGGGGCCCAGGGCGCCTTCGTTGGAGGCCAGCTTGATGATGCGGTCCACCCCGGGAATCTTGGATTCCCCGCCCACGTAGGGCTGGATGTCCATGATTCCGGGACGCGGCGTAAGGGGGGACATGACGGTTTCCTTGTTCGGCGGGACGGGCGGGGCGGGCGGCGCGGGACGGGGCGGAACCGCCTAGCCGTGGACCGGCGCCAGCTCCTCGGCGCTCAGCGGCCGGGCATAGCCGCCCAGGCTGACGATGCGGTTGGCGCCGTTGCCCAGGCGGTGGGCCAGGGTGGCCAGCACGGGGGAGTCGCGGTCCACGTGGGTGTCCACCTCCACCAGCACCAGCCAGGGGCCCTCGTCGCGGCTGTCGCGCCAGTGGTCCATCATGCCCGCTTCCAGGCCGGCGTCGGACAGGGCGCCGCGCAGGGCCGAGGTGCCCAGCCGCTCCTCGCACTCGATGGCGATCAGGCTGCGGTCGCGGCCCGTTTCCTGCAGGCCGATGGGGCAGATGACGAAGGCTTCCAGCTCGTCCAGGGCGCCGCCCTTGGTGCCCGTGAAGGGCAGGCGGGCGATCACCCGGGGCGCTGACTCGCTTTCATACACCAAATGCCGCCACCAGGGGTTCCGGTCCTCGCCGGGGCGCGGCAGGGGCAGGATGCCCACCGTGGCCTCGTGGGTGCTGACGGCGTCGATCACCCGCTGGGCCGACCCGTGGACGGTCATGGGGGTGAAGCTGCCGTATTGGTTGCGGGCCAGCTCGGTGTAGGCGCCGCCGGTGTCGGGCTGGTAGACGGCGATGGAAAACGGGCCCTCGAAAGACAGGGTGGCGACGATCAGTTCGCGCCAGATGCGCACCAGCTCGCGCTTGGGGAAGGGGCCCCGGTGGCGCTCCACCAGGCGGACCAGGATCTCGGCCTCCCGCGACGGGCGGATCTTGACCGGCTGGCCCTCCTTCAGGTCGCGCACCTGCTCCACCACCTGGGTCCGACGCATGATCAGGTCGTGGATCTGGTCGTCGATGGCGTCGATCTCGCGCCTGAGCGCGTCCAGGGGATCGCTTTCTTTCATCGTCTTGTCCTGGATGTCCGATCCATGCCAAAGGTCCGACCACGCCGCCGGGCGGTCCTGGCGGGCGGGGCGCCTAGTGATATCGGCACCGGCGCCAGAAATCAAAGGGGAAATCGGCGCGGCGGGCAAAGAAACCGTTGACACCCGCCGGGCGGACTTC
>JAGREA010000209.1 GCA_020446745.1 Rhodobacterales bacterium
CCGCCCTGGTGCTGGCCAGCCGCGGCTGCCGGCGCATCGCCCTGGCGGAAACCAACCCCCTGCGCCTGGCCGCCGCCCGCTCCAGCGGGGTGTGCGAGCCCTACGACCCGACGGCGGAAGCGGGGCCCGAGGGGGTGGACGTGGTGATCGACGCCGTGGGCGGGGCGGCCACCCGGGCCGCCGCCTGCGCCGCCGTGCGGCCGGGCGGGGTGATCGTGCACGTGGGGCTGATGTCGTCCGACGGCGGCCTGGACATCCGCAAGATCACCCTGCAGGAAGTCACCCTGGTGGGCTGCTACACCTATACCATGGTCGACTTCCGGGCCACGGTGGACGGCATGGCCCGGGGCGCCTTCGGGCCCCTGGACTGGTTCGAGCGGCGGTCCCTGGCCGACGGCGTGGGCGCCTTCGCCGACCTGGACGCGGGGCGGGTTTCGGCTTCCAAGGTGATCCTGACACCGGACGGGGTATCGTAACGCAGAGCCAAGCCGAAACAACCCTCCGAGACGGCCGTTCGGGCCTCCTCAGGGTGAGGTTTTTCAATTTGTTACACCCTCATGCTGAGGAGCGCTGAAAGCGCGTCTCGAAGCATTGGCGCCGCCTGACCGGCTTGTCGGGAAAAGGCCTGTGGCCGTTTATTCCAGCTCCACGTGGTAGGCGAAGTCGTCCGTCGCCAGCCAGGTGATGCGCAGCTCGATGGGCTTTTCGTCCAGGCCGATGGCCACGCGGTGGATCTCCATCACCGGGTGGCCCGTGGCCAGGCCCAGGTGCCGGGCCACGGAGTCCGACGCGCCCACGGCGCGCAGGGTTTCCGACGCCCGGCGGATGGTCACCCCATAGGCCCGCTGGTAATGGTCGTACAGCGTGTTGGGCAGGGGCGCGCGGCCATCGATCAGGCCCGGGAACAGGGTGGCGGGCACCGTGATGTCCTCGATCAGCACGTCCCGGCCCTCCATGGGCCGCATGCGCCGGATGCGGTACACCGGCGCCCCGGCGGGCAGGTCCAGGGCCTTGCGCTCCCGGGCGTTCACCTTGCCGTGGTGGCGCGACAGCTCGCGGCAGTCGGGCAGGCTGCGGTGGCCCTTGGCGTTGACCACGCGAAAGAAGTGGAACAGGGCGGTATCCGGCGAATGCTCGGTCACATAGGTGCCGCGCCCCTGGCGCCGGGTCACCACCTTGGCCGCCGCCAGGTCGTCCAGGGCCTTGCGCACGGTGCCGGGGCTCACCCCCAGCTCCTCGGCGATGCGGGGTTCCGCCGGCAGGGGTTCGCCGGGCTTCCAGTAGCCGTCGGTGATGCGGCCCAAGAGGATGCCACGCACCTGCTGATACAGCGGAACGAAACTGGGTCCTGTTTCCATGGTCCCCCTCATACCAGAGAACGCGGCGGGAGCATACCGGTCTCGCAACCGGCGCAATTGAGACTCGCGTCCAGTCTCATATAAGATAGAACACTGCACACAGGCGGGGAAGGCCGATGGTGGATCACCGGATGCCGCCCGCGCGAACCCGAAGGATGGGTGAAAGGGGAGGGCATGCCCGACATCATCATCAGTGAATTCATGGACGAGGCGGCCGTGGACGGCCTGGCCGCCGACTTCGACGTGCTGTACGACCCGGACCTGGTGGACGACCGCCCGGCCCTGCTGGCCGCCGTGGCCAAGGCCCGGGGGCTGATCGTGCGCAACCGCACCCAGG
>JAGREA010000210.1 GCA_020446745.1 Rhodobacterales bacterium
CCTCCTGAGTTCCCCCGCCGCGGCCCCTTTCGCACGGTAGATGACGATGACCCGACGCCCCGACCTGATGCGACACGTGCATGGCTGGCTGCTGCTCACCCCGGCGGCCATCCTGCTGGTGGCCTTCACCCACTACCCCACGGTGGCGACCATCATCGGCAGCTTCTTCTCCAAGGGCTCGGCCATCCGGCCGTCGCGCTTCGTCGGCCTGGGCAACTATGAATCCATGGCCGCCGATCCCATCTTCTGGAAGGTGCTGGCCAACAACCTGTGGTTCGCCGCCGGCACCATTCCCGTGTCCATCGCCCTGGCCATCATCATGGCCCTGGCCGTCAACCGGGCGCTGCCGGGGCGGTCGCTGGTGCGCATGGCCTATTTCACGCCGACCATCCTGCCGATGATCGCCGTGGCCAACATCTGGCTGTTCTTCTATTCGCCGGACATTGGCCTGATCGACCAGATCCTGGGGGCCTTCGGCCTGCCGGGCCACAACTGGCTGGGCGACCCCGACACGGTGCTGCCGGCCATCATCGTCATGACCATCTGGAAGGAAGCCGGGTTCTTCATGATCTTCTACCTGGCCGCCCTGCAGCACGTGCCGCCGGAACTGGCCGAGGCCGCGCGCCTGGAAGGGGCCACGCGGTGGTACTACTTCCGCCGGGTGCTGTTCCCGCTGCTCATGCCGACCACGCTGTTCGTGCTGATCAACGCGGTGCTGAACTCGTTCAAGCTGGTCGACCACCTGTTCGTGCTGACCAAGGGCGGGCCCGACAACGCCTCCAACCTGCTGCTCTACTACATCTTCGAAAGCGCCTTTTCCTACTTCGACACCCCCTACGCGGCGACCCTGACGGTGGTCCTGCTGGGCCTGCTGGCGGTCATGGCCCTGGCCCAGTTCTTCCTGCTGGACAAGCGGATCCACTACCGATGACGGCCGGCACCCACATCCGCTGGACGGTCCCGGTGGTGGTGGAAACCATCGGCGCCTGGCTGCTGGCGATCCTCTGGGTCTCGCCCCTGCTGTACGCCCTGTGGGCGGCCTTCCACGGCGGCGCCTACGCCATCCACTTCGACCTGTTCGCGCCGCTGACCCTGGACAACTTCCGCGAGGCCCTGTCCCAGGCGCCGTTCCTGCGCTATGGCCTGAACACCTTCATCCTGGTGACCATGCTGCTGGCGGCCCAGCTGGTGGTCTGCACCCTGGCGGCCTATGCCTTCGCCCGCTACCGCTTCGCCGGGGCCGACATCGCCTTCGCCCTGGTGCTGGTGCAGCTGATGATCACGCCCGAGATCCTGATCGTCGAGAACTACGCCACCCTGGCCGACCTGGGCCTGGTGGATACCATCGTCGGCATCGGTCTGCCCTACATGGCCAGCGCCTTCGGCATCTTCCTGCTGCGCCAGGCCTTCAAGTCCACCCCCAAGGAGCTGGAGGAGGCGGCGCGGCTGGAAGGCTGCGGCACCTTCGGCATCCTGTGGCGGGTCTACGTGCCCCTGGCCCGGCCCACCTACCTGGCCTACGGGCTGGTCTCCATCAGCCACCACTGGAACAACTTCCTGTGGCCCCTGGTGATCACCAATTCCGTGGAAACCCGGCCCCTGACGGTGGGCCTGGGGGTGTTCGGGGCGCCGGAATCGGGGGTCGACTGGTCCATCATCTCGGCCGCCACCCTGCTGTCCGTGGCGCCGCTGATGGTCGCCTTCCTGCTGTTCCAGCGCCAGTTCATCCAGTCGTTCATGCACGCCGGCATCAAGTAGCCGCGATCAGGCGTGATTCGGGCGCTTTTTTGCGTGACAGGAGCGGCCCCCGTCGGCAAGGCTGGCGCCATGAACGACCTGTTTTCCCTGGTTGGCAGGCGGGCCCTGGTCACCGGCGCCTCCGGCGGCCTGGGCCGGCACATGGCCGGCGTCCTGGCCCGGGCCGGCGCCCACGTGGTGGTGGCGGCGCGGCGGGCCGACGCCTGCGCCGAGACGGTGGCGGGCATCACCGCCGCCGGGGGCGCGGCCTCGGCCGTGGCCCTGGACGTGACGAATGGCGATTCGGTGGCCGCCGCCGTGGCCGCCGCGGGGCCCGTGGACATCCTGGTCAACAACGCCGGTCTGGCCGTCACCAAGCCCCTGCTGGACCAGGAGGAGGCCGACTGGGACCGGGTGGTGGACACCAACCTGAAGGGCGCCTGGCTGGTGGCCCGGGCCGTGGGCCGGGCCATGGCCGACGCCGGAACGGGCGGCTGCATGGTCAACATGGCCTCCATCCTGGGCCTGCGGGTGGCCGGCGGGGTGGCGCCCTATGCCATCTCCAAGGCCGGCATGGTGCAGATGACCAAGGTGATGGCCCTGGAACTGGCCCGTCACGGCATCCGTGTCAACGCCCTGGCGCCGGGCTACGTGGTCACCGACCTGAACGCCGACTTCCTGGCCGGCCCGGCCGGCGAACGCATCCGCAAGGCCGTGCCCCTGCGCCGCTTCGGCCACCCCGAGGACCTGGACGGCGCCCTGCTGCTGCTGGCCTCCGATGCCGGGCGCATGATCACCGGCGCCGTCCTGCCCGTGGACGGCGGCCACCTGGTGTCCTCCCTCTGATCCCCCCGCACCACAAAGGAACCGCCGCCGTGTCCCAGTTGCCCATCGACGCGCCCGACATCCCCGTGACGCCCCTGATCCCGGTGTCGGCCGACGGCTGGGCGGACTGGATCGCCGCCCGTCCGGACCGGGAGCGGACATGGGCCCAGGCCGCCGGGTTCACCGGCCAGGCCGGCACCGTGTGCGCCATCCCCGATGCCGACGGCGGGCTGGAGAGGGTGCTGGCCGGCATCGGCGACGGCGGCGGTTCCGGCGCCCTGTGGGACTGGGCCGGCCTGCCCGGCA
>JAGREA010000211.1 GCA_020446745.1 Rhodobacterales bacterium
CCTGTCGCGCGACATCTACCGCCTGGCCCACGCCTTCATCGGCCAGATGCGGGGCGGCCTGGCGCTGGCCACCATCGCCGCCTGCGCCGGGTTCGGCGCCATCAGCGGCTCGTCCATCGCCACCGCCGCCACCATGACCCGGGTCGCCTTCCCCGAGATGATGCGCCTGGGCTACAGCCCGCAGCTGGCGGCCGGGTCGGTGGCCGGCGGCGGGTCGCTGGGCATCATCATCCCGCCGTCCATCATCATGGTGCTGTACGCCATCCTGACCGAGCAGTCGGTGCTGGCCATGTTCCTGGCCGGGGTGGTGCCGGGGATCATGGCCGTGGCCTATTACTTCGTCGCCATCGCCGTCACCGTGCGCCTGAACCCGGCGGCCGGGCCGGCGGCCGCGCCCTACGACTGGCCGGCGAGGCGCCGCGCCGGCATCCGCTCCTGGCGGGTGGTGCTGCTGGCGGTGCTGGTCAGCGGCGGCATCTACGGCGGGGTGTTTACGGTCAACGAGGCGGCGGCCATCGGCGCCGGCCTTGCGTTCCTGTTCTACCTGGGCAGCGGCCGGGCGGCGCGGAAGGGCTTCCTCGAGGTGCTGGGCGAGGCCGCCGGCACCACCAGCATGATCTACATGGTCATCCTCGGCGCCTCGACCATGACCTATTTCGTCGCCATCTCCCAGGCCCCGTCCCTGGTCATCGACTGGATCGTGGCCCAGGACCTGCCGCGGTTCGTGGTGCTGCTGTTCCTGATGGTGCTGTTCCTGATCCTGGGCAGCGTGTTCGACACCACCGCCGGCATGGTCATCACCCTGCCGTTCGTGTTCCCCCTGGTCACCGGCCTGGGCTACGACCCGGTGTGGTGGGGGGTGATGATGGTGGTGCTGATCGAGGTCGGCATGATCACGCCGCCCATCGGCCTCAACGTCTTCGTCATGCACGGCATGCTGCCCGAGGTGCCCCTGCGGGTGATCTTCCGCGGCATCGTGCCGTTCCTGCTGGCCGACATCGCCCGCCTGCTGACCATCGCCGCCCTGCCCGACCTGGTGACCTACCTGCCCCGGGTGATGGGCTTCATGTCCGACTTCTGAATTGCGAGAACGGGGAGACGACACCGCCATGACCGCAACCGACACGCCGGGGCCCTCCCCGACCCCGTCCCTGGCGCCCCCCCTGGCACCGCCCCTGGCCGGGATCGTCGTGCTCGACCTGGGCCAGATCTACCAGGGCCCCTACGCCGGGTTCCTGGCGGCCCAGGCCGGCGCCCAGGTGATCAAGGTCGAATCGCCCCAGGGCGAGCCCCTGCGCCGGCGCGCCCGGGTGCGCGGCGGCTCGGTGCCGCTGGCCATGCTCAACGCCAACAAGCGCGGCGTGACCCTGGACCTGAAGGCGGCGGCCGGCAAGGAGGTGTTCCGCCGCATGGCGGCCCGCGCCGACGTGGTGATCGAGAACTTCGCCCCCGGGGTCATGGACCGCCTGGGCCTGGGCTACGCGGCGCTCAGCGACCTCAACCCGCGCCTGGTCTACGCCTCCGGCACCGGCTACGGGCTCAGCGGCCCGGACCGCGACAACCTGGCCATGGACCTGACCGTGCAGGCCTATTCCGGGCTGATGAGCGTCACCGGGTTTCCCGACCGGCCGCCGGTCAAGGCCGGCCCGGCCATCGCCGACTTCGTCGGCGGCGTGCACCTGTTCGCGGCCATCTGCGCCGCCCTGTTCCAGCGCGCGGACACGGGGCGCGGCCGCATGATCGAGGTGGCCATGGAGGAGGCGGTCTATCCGGCCCTGGCCTCGAACATCGGCATGTACTTCGGCACCGGGGCGGCGCCGCGCACCGGCAACCGCCACGGCGGCCTGTCGATGGCCCCCTACAACGTCTATGCCGCCCGCGACGGGTACGTGGCCATCATTGTCGTCACCGAAGCCCACTGGCACAACCTGCTGGCGGCCATCGGCCGCGCCGACCTGCGCGACGACCCGCGCTATGCCAGCAACGAGGCCCGGGTCGCCCGCATGGACGAGGTCGACGCCCTGGTCGAGGACTGGACCCGGCAACACGACCGCGACCAGGTGTTCGCCGCGGCGCGCCGCCACGGCGTGCCCACGGCCCCGGTGCGCGACCTGGACGAGGTGGTCCACGACCCCCACATGCATGAACGCGGCATGCTGTCCTGGGTCGACCACCCCGAGGTGGGCCGGGTGGTGGTGCCGGCCAGCCCGCTGCGGTTCCACGGGACGGCGGCGCCCGATCACCGCTTCAGCCCGGCCCAGGGCGCCGACAACCGGGCCGTCTACGTGGACTGGCTGGGCCTGGACGAGGCGGACTACGACAGCCTGGTCGCCGACGGGGTGATCGCCAACGATGGGTGAAGGGGAGGGGTTCATGGACGAAACCGAACGGCGGGCCATCGAGGCGGACTGCGCCCGCCTGGTGGCCAGCTACGCCGCCCATGCGGACTTCGGCCGCTTCGACCGGGCGGCCGAGACCTACGCCCCGGACGGCGAGCTGACGCTGCGCGCCGAGACCTACCGCGGCCGCGACGCCATCGCCGGGCGCCTGGCCGACAAGCCGGCCGACGAGGTGACCCGCCACGTCCTGGGCCCGACCCTGGTCGAGGTCGGGGACGCCGGCACGGCCACGGGTCTGACCTACGTGACCCTGTACCGGGGCCGGGCGCGGGACGGAACGCCCGGGCCCCTGCCCCTGGACGCGCCCCTTTTGGTGGGGCACTACGAGGACCGTTTCG
>JAGREA010000212.1 GCA_020446745.1 Rhodobacterales bacterium
GTGGACCGCATCATCCTGACCCGCCCGGCCGTCGAGGCCGGCGAGCAGCTGGGCTTCCTGCCCGGCGACATGCGCGAGAAGGTGGACCCCTACCTGCGGCCGCTGTACGACGCCCTGCACGACATGATGCCCGCCGACCAGGTGGCCAAGCGCCTGGAAAGCGGCGAGATCGAGGTGGCGCCCCTGGCCTTCATGCGCGGCCGCACCCTGGCCAACGCCTTCGTCATCCTGGACGAGGCCCAGAACACCACGGCCGTGCAGATGAAGATGTTCCTGACCCGCCTGGGCGAGAACGCCTGCATGGTGGTGACCGGCGACCTGAGCCAGGTGGACCTGCCGCGCGGCACCCGCTCGGGCCTGCGCGACGCCCTGGACGTGCTGACCGGCGTGAAGGGCGTGGCGTTCCTGGAATTCACCGACGAGGACGTGGTCCGCCACCCCCTGGTCACCCGCATCGTCCGCGCCTACGACCGGGTGGACCGGCGCCGCCGCACCGGCGCCCGCTATGAACAGGCCGACGGCAACGGCCCGGCGGGGGATGCGTGATGGCGGGCGCCCTGGCCTTGACCGTGTCCGTCGAAGACCCGCGCTGGACCGAAACACTGGACGGGGTGGAAGCCCTGGGTGAACGGGCCGCCCGGGCCGCCTGGGACCGGTCGGCCCTGGACGGCGCCGTGGCCGAGGCCGGGCTGGTGCTCATGGACGACGCCGGGGTGCGGGACCTGAACCGCGACTACCGGGGCCAGGACAAGGCCACCAACGTGCTGTCCTTCGCCGCCCTGGACGGCGGCGGACCGGCCCCGGTGGCGGGCCAGCCGCTGGTGCTGGGCGACATCGTGGTGGCCTTCGAGACCACCCGCGACGAGGCCCGGGACCAGGGCCGGCCCCTGGCCGACCATTTCAGTCACCTGGTGGTGCATGGTATGCTTCACCTGTTGGGTCACGACCACGAGGACGACGCCGAGGCGGAGGCCATGGAGGCGATGGAGACGGCCATCATGGCCGGCCTGGGCCTGCCCGATCCCTACGCCCCCCCACCGGAACCACGATGAACGACCACAAGACATCCGCCCCGCCCGAACCGCCGGACCCGTCCCGATCACCGCGATCCGAAGCCGCGCCGTCCCGTGCCGCCCCGGTTCCTTCCGCCCCGGTTCCTTCCGCCCCGGCCCGGCCCGCGCCGCCCGAAAAGGGCCGGACGGCGCCGGCGCCCCGGGAACCCGTGCCCATCGACGTGGCCAGCTATGAGGCCACCCCCTTCGACCCCGTGGCCGTGGAGGCCAACGGCGACGAGGCGGCCGGCGGCGACGACGGCCTGTTCGGCGGCGGCCTGCGCGGCCTGCTGCGGGGCCTGGGCATCGGCCGCAACGGCCAGACGGCCCGCGACACCCTGGAAGAGCTGATCGACGAGCGCGACGACGCCGAGGTGCCCATCAACGACGACGAGCGGCGCCTGCTGGCCAACGTGCTGGACCTGCGCGACCGGGCCATCGAGGACGTGATGCTGCCGCGCGCCGACATCGTGGCCATCGACGTGAACACCGGCCTGGACGAGGTGATCAACGTGATGACCCGCGAGGGCCATTCGCGCCTGCCGGTGTTCCGCGACACCCTGGACGACGCCCTGGGCATGGTCCACATCCGCGACATCCTGGCCTGGCGCGGCCGCGACGCCGATTTCACCATCGCCAAGGTGCAGCGGCGCATCCTGTTCGTGTCGCCGTCCATGCGGGTGCTGGAACTGCTGCTGGAAATGCGCGTCACCCGCTGCCACATGGCCCTGGTGGTGGACGAATTCGGCGGCATCGACGGCCTGGTCACCATCGAGGACCTGGTGGAGGAGATCGTCGGCGAGATCGAGGACGAGCACGACCGCCCCGACGAGCCCGACCTGATCCCCCTGGCCGACGGCCGCTACGACGCCGACGCCCGGGTCGAGATCGAGACCCTGGAAAACCTGCTGGGCCCGGTGGCCACCGACGAGGAACGCGAAGACATCGACACCCTGGGCGGGCTGGTGTTCTCGCTGGCCGGCCGGGTGCCCATCCGCGGCGAGCTGATCACCCATCCCACCGGTTTCGAGTTCGAGATCCTGGAAGCCGACCCCCGGCGCGTGCACCGACTGCGGATCCGCCGGGTGGACCCGGCGGGAGGCGAGGCGGACTCCCGGACGTGACCCTGCCTTCCCTGTCCACCTGGCGCCGCCGCGTGGCCGGAATGCGGGGTTGGCGCCGCCGCGGGCTGGCCGCCGGCCTGGGTGCCCTGGCCTGCCTGGCCCTGCCACCGGCCCACGTGCTGCCGGTGCTGGTGCCGGCCTTCACGGGCCTGGTGTGGCTGCTGGACGGCGCCACCGACCGCCGGGCCGCCTTCGGCGCCGGCTGGTGGTTCGGCTTCGGCTATTTCTCGCTGGGCTTCTACTGGATCGGCGCCGCCATGCTGGTGGAGGCCGAAAAGTTCGCCTGGATGATCCCCTTCGCCGTGTTCGGCGTGGCCGGGGTGGAAGCCCTGTTCACCGGCCTGGCCGGCCTGGCCGCCTGGATGGCCGTGCGGGCCCTGGGCGTCCTGGGGGGCGGTGCGCCAACCGGCCCGGCCCGGGTGCTGCTGCTGGCCGCCGCCTGGGGGGCGGGGGAATGGCTGCGCTCGTGGGCCTTCACCGGCTTTCCCTGGAACCCCGTGGGTGCCGTCTGGGTGGTCTCCGACGCCATGGCCCAGGTTGCGGCCCTGGTGGGGGTCTACGGCCTGGGCATGGTCACCGTGGCCGCCGCCGCCATGCCGGCGGTGCTGGGCGATGGCGGGGCCGGCCGCCGGTCCTGGGGGCCGGTGGCCGTGATGGCCGGGCTGCTGGTCCTGGCCTGGGGCGGCGGCGCGCTGCGCCTGGCCGGCGCCACCGACGCCACGGTGCCCGGCGTGCGCCTGCGCCTGGTGCAGCCCGACATCCCCCAGCGCCTGAAGTGGCAGGCCGACCTGCGGGCCGGCCACATCCGCCGCCAGGTGGACATGAGCCTGGCCCCGCCGGCCGACGGCGACCCGGCCCCCACCCACGTCATCTGGGGCGAAACCATGGTGCCCGCGTTCCTGGACCGCGATGAAAGCGCCCGCGCCCTGGTGGCCCAGGCGGTGCCGCCGGGCGGCCTGGTCCTGGCCGGCGCGCCGCGCGCCCCGGACACCGGCGGGCCCTTCCGGGTGTGGAACAGCCTGCTGGCCGTGGACGGCGCGGGCCGCGTGGTGGCCACCTACGACAAGGCCCACCTGGTGCCGTTCGGCGAATACGTGCCGTTCCGGTCGATCCTGCCCATCGACAAGATCACCGCCGGGCGCGGCGACTTCTCCGCCGGGCCGGGCCCCCGGGCCGTGGACCTGCCGGGCCTGCCCCCCGTGGGGCCGCAGATCTGCTACGAGATCATCTTCCCCGGCCGGGTGGTGGGCGACCGGCGCCCGGCCTGGCTGCTCAATATCACCAACGACAGCTGGTTCGGCCGCACCGCCGGCCCCTACCA
>JAGREA010000213.1 GCA_020446745.1 Rhodobacterales bacterium
CGGTTCAACCAGCGGGCCGCCGCCGGGCACCTGGGCCTGACCTACCACGCCCTGCGCGGGCGCCTGCGCAAGCACGACTTGCAGGTCTAGACGTCCGTTGAATACCGCCGTGCCCGTGGCGGGCAAGGCTTCGAGACGGCCCCTGCGGGGCCTCCGCAGGGGCCGTCTCGAAGGGTTGGTGCCGTCGGGTGGGATGCCTCAGGCCGTCGCCTCGCGCCGGCGCACCATCCACCACACCACCACGGCGCCCAGCAGCTTGCTCACCGTCATGGCGGCCACGCCGGCCGGCGACAGGATGCCCACCAGGCCCAGGAACACGGCGCTGTCGATGGGCGCGCTGAGGATGCTGGAAAACAGGATGCGCTGCGACAGGGGCCGGCGGGTGTAGGTGTAGACCGCCCAGTCGGCGAACTCGCTGACCAGGAACGCCGCCGCGCTGGCCACGGCGACGAAGGGATCGGCCATCACATAGCTGATCACCGCGCCGGCCAGCATGGCCAGGATCACCCGGTGGCCGATCTCGCGCTGGGCGAAGTCGCGGGCCACGAACACGAAGCCCACCAGCAGGGCCACCGGCGGCCACATGGTGCCGCCGGGCAGTTCCACCAGCGGCACCACGCTGAAGGCGTAGTTGACGGCGACGATGAGGCCCACGTAGAGGGCGGTGTATCCGAACCGCATTGATCTGTACCCTTGGCGTGATGGTGGAACGGGCGGTCATTAACATAGGTCGGCAGGGTTTGGCGAGGCCATGGTGGCATCGGTGAAGGACAGGATCCGCGACAAGGCCCGGGACCTGGGCTTCGGCGCCGTGGGATTCGCCCCGGCCGCCGGCGACCCCGCCACGGCCGCCGCCCTGGCCCGGTTCGTCGACCAGGGCCGCCACGGCACCATGGACTGGATGGCCGAAACCCGGGCCCGCCGGGGCCGCCCGGTGGACCTGTGGCCCGACGCCCGCACGGTCATCGCCCTGGGCATGAACTACGGCACGGGGGTGGACCCGCTGTCCCTGGCCGGGCGGCCGGACCGCGGGATGATCAGCACCTACGCCCGCAACCGGGACTACCACGACACGGTGAAAAAGCGCCTGAAGCACCTGGCCCGCTGGCTGGTGGAAACCCAGGGCGGCGAGGTGAAGGTGTTCGTCGATACCGCCCCGGTGATGGAAAAGCCCGCCGCCGCCCGGGCCGGCCTGGGCTGGCAGGGCAAGCACACCAACCTGGTGTCGCGCGACTTCGGATCCTGGCTGTTCCTGGGCGAGGTGTTCACCACCCTGGACCTGCCGCCCGACGCCCCCATGCCCGACCACTGCGGCACCTGCACCGCCTGCATCGACGCCTGCCCCACCGGGGCCCTGGATGCCCCCTACCGCATCGACGGCCGGAAATGCGTGTCCTACCTGACCATCGAGCACAAGGGGATGATCGAGGCGGACCTGATGGCCGCCATGGGCAACCGGGTGTACGGCTGCGACGACTGCCTGGCCGTGTGCCCGTGGAACCGGTTCGAGAAGGTGACGGCCGAGCCCGACTTCCTGCCCCGCCTGGAACTGACGGCGCCGCGCCTGACCGACCTGGCGGTGCTGGACGAGGCCGCCTTCCGCCAGGTGTTCGCCGGCTCGCCCATCAAGCGCACGGGGCGCGACCGCCTGGTGCGCAACGCCCTGATCGCCATCGGCAACAGCGGCGATGGGTCCCTGCGGCCGGTGGCCGAACGCCTAACGAAAGACGCGGTACCCCTGGTCAGGGATACCGCGAAGTGGGCGGTTCAACGCCTGGTCTTTGACCGTGCCGGGCCCGGGGGTGATATCCCCTGACGCGTCATCCCCAGACACGCTACCCCAGGGGCAGCACGGTCTTCTTGTATACGTCGTTCAGCACCTGGGCCATGCCGGTGTAGATGGCCAGACTGCCGCACAGGATGCCTTCCAGGCCGGCGATGGTCTTGATCACGGCGCTGCCCGTGAAGTCGCCGATGGCCAGCAGGAAGAACAGCACGGTCAGGCTCAGGAACACGGCCTGGAGGGCCCGGGTCAGGGCCAGGGTGCCGATAAACATGATGCCGGTGAACACGCCCCAGACACCCAGGTAGGCGGCCAGCGCCTCGGGCCCGGGGGCGGTGCCCAGGCCCAGCTTGGGCAGCATCACCAGGCCGCCGAAACTGAGCCAGAAGAAACCGTAGGAGGAGA
>JAGREA010000020.1 GCA_020446745.1 Rhodobacterales bacterium
CCCGACAGTTCGGAAACCATCTTGTCGCCCTGCCCCGGCAGGGCGATCAGGTTCAGAAGCTCCTCGGCCCGGCGCCGCCGCTCTTCGTACTTGACGCCGCGCACCTCCAGCCCGAAGGCGATGTTGTCGGCCACGGACATCAGCGGAAACAGGGCCAGGTTCTGGAAGATCAGGGCCGTGGGCCGATGGTTGGGCCCGATGCCGCGCATGTCCTTGTCGCCGATGCGCACCGTCCCTTCCGTGGGGTCGTTGAACCCCGAAACCGCGCGCAGGATGGTCGTCTTGCCGCAGCCGGACGGACCAAGAAAACTGAAGAATTCACCTGATTCGATGGTCAGGTCGCAATCGTCGACCGCCGTGAAGTCGCCGAAACGGATCGTGACGTGGTTCAATTCCACACTGCTCATAACCGTGCTCCCGGACTCCCCGCGGCCCAGGGGGGCCGCCGTGCGACGCCCCGAGCCGAGGCGCCGTCGGATTGATTTTTGGGTCTTTGGTGGGCGGCGGGCTCCCCCAGCCCGCCGCCCGACCGTATGGGCGTCGTCGCCGGACTTAGGCGGCGACGAACTTGTCGCGGTATTCGGCGCGGACCGAGGCGTACCAGGTCGGCTCGTCCGGCCACCACCACAGCTTCGACAGGGCGTCACCCGGATAGGCCGTGTTGAAGGCATGCTTGGACTTTTCGTCCAGGTGGTTGGCATAGCCCTTCACGACGCCGTTGTAGCCGGTCTTGATGGCCGAATCGGCCGCCGACTCGACCGTGTAGACGGCGTTGATCAGCTCGTAGGTCTGTTCCTTGTTGGTGGCGCCGATGGGCATGGACATGCCGTCCAGCCAGGCGAAGGCGCCTTCCTTCGGGGCCATGTACTGAATCGGCTTGCCGTCCTTCATCAGCTCGATGGCCGGGCCGTCCCAGGTCTGGCCCAGGACCACGCCGTTCTGCATGAAGCCCACCTTCTGGGTGTCATGGTCGTTCCAGAACTGCTTGACCCAGGGCTTGTGCTCCACCGCGAACTTGGTGATGCCGTCCCAGATCTTGCGCATGCTCTCTTCGTTCTTGTAGGCCTCCTCGAACGGGGGCAGCTTGCCGATGCCGGCCAGGTAGCGGCCGATGCCCGCCATCAGCGAGTGCGGACGGCCCTGGATCTTGCCCTTCATTTCGGGGATCCACAGGTCGCCCAGGCTCAGCTTGCCGTACTCGGTCTGCCACAGGTCGGTGCGCCAGGACATGGCCTCGGTGCCCCAGATGTGCGGCAGGTGGTGCTGGCCGCCGTCCCAGGTCCAGGCCTGCGAGGCGCCGACGAAGGCCGGCTCCACATTGGCCAGGTTGGGGATCTTGTTCAGGTCCCAGGGCTGGGTCAGCTTCAGGTCGATCCACTGGCCCTTGCGGTTCAGGGTCGGGGTGATCATGTCGAAGCCCCGGCCCTTGGTGGCCTTCATCTTGTTGATGAGTTCCTCGTTGGAACCCAGCGGCGTGACGTTGACCTTGATGCCCGTGGACTTGGTGAAGCCCTTCAGGAAGTCTTCCGTCAGGTAGTTGGTCCACACGATGCAGTTGATTTCACCCGACGACGAGAAGGCGTCCTTCACGTACCAGGGGCCAACGGCGGCAACGGTGCCGACGGCGGCGGCGCGCGTCAGCAGGACGCGGCGGTTGAAGGCCTTGGCGGCCTTGGCGGTGTGGTGGGCGGACTGCTGAATTTTGGTGTCTTTCATGTCTTTCTCCCTGTTCCTCCCTGAACGAGGAATGCGTGGGTCACTTGGGGTCTTGAAGCGCGGCCGTGGCGGCGGACCGGCGCCGGGTCCTTGGGGCCCAGGGGCGACGGCCCGAACCCGCCTTGTCGGACGGCTTCGGTGCAAGCATGGAAAAGTCAGGGCATCCATCGACGGTCCGCGACCGATATCCCCGCCACCCCGAAGGCGGCGCACGGCCGAAGGGTGATCGGCCCCATGGTCGGTCCCGCAAAGAAAAAACGCCACCACCCCCGGCGCGGGGATGCGTGGCGCTCTACGGCGACTCGTCGATGAATCGTGTCCTCATTGTGCAGCCTCCTTGGTTGTTCTCTTTACGACGGTTGGACATCCCCGTTCCGCTTCGCGCGGTCTTGATTACGGGCCCGCTTTCTTCGTGTTGGGTTCCGGAGAACCGCTTTTTGGCCGACGGTGCCGCCCGGTCAAACCTCCGGGCGGCACCATCTTGAGCCGAATGGTATTACATTTCCGCCAGAGTCTCTCGAATAATTCCAATCATTTCATCCACGTGACTTTCTTCAGAGACCAGGGGCGGCGCGATGATGCCGGAATCACCGGTGAACTTGATGTGCAGGCCGGCCTTGAACAGCCGCTTCTGGGCTTCCAGGCCCCGCGCGCCCGGCGCCGCCCCGGCGGGGTCGATGTCGAACCCGGCCAGCAGGCCGATGCCGCGGATGTCGGTCACGATATCCAGGTCCTGCAGGCCGTATACCTGGTCCAGGAAATGGCCCGACAGGGCGGCGGCCTTGTCGAACAGGCCCTCGTTCTCGTAGATGGCCAGGGTCGCCAGGCCGGCGGCGCAGGCCGCCGGGTGGCCCGAATAGGTGTAGCCGTGGAAGAATTCCACCCCGCCGGCCGGGGCCGCGTTCATCACCGTTTCGTAGATCTCGTCCTTCACGCACACGGCGCCCATGGGCTGGGCCCCGTTGGTCAGGGCCTTGGCCATGGTCATGATGTCGGGCGTCACGCCGAAGGCCTGGGCGCCGAACGGCGTGCCCAGGCGGCCGAAGCCGCAGATGACCTCGTCGAAGATCAGCACGATGCCGAACTGGTCGCAGATCTCGCGGATGCGCTCCAGGTAGCCCACGGGGGGTACCAGGATGCCGGTCGAGCCGGCCACCGGCTCGACATAGCAGGCGGCGATGTTGTGGCCGCCCAGCAGCTGGCAGAACCGCAGCAGGTCCTCGGCCATCTCGGCGCCGTGGGTGGGGCGGCCGCGGGTGAAGCGGGCCTCGGGCGTCCAGGTGTGGCGCATGTGGACCACGCCGGGCATGACGGCGCCGAAGGTCTCGCGGTTCTTCATCAGGCCCGACAGGGACACGCCGCCGATGTTGACGCCGTGGTAGGCCCGCTCGCGCGACACCCACTTGTCGCGGTGGCCCTCGCCGCGGGCCCGGTTGTAGGCCATGACGATCTTCAGCGAGGTGTCCACGGCCTCGGACCCCGAGTTGGCGAAGAACACATGGTTCATGCCGTCGGGGGTGATGCGGGTCAGGCGGTTGGCCAGCTCGAACGACGGCGGCGCGCCGATCTGGAAGTGGGGGCAGTAGTCCAGGGTGGCCAGCTGGGTGGCCACGGCCTCGGTGATCTCGGGCCGGCAGTGGCCGGCGGCCGAACAGAACAGGCCCGACGAGGCGTCGATGACCTTGTGACCCAGATGGCTGGTGAAATAAACGCCCTCGGCCTTGACCATCAACCGGGGGTCGGCCTTGAAATCCCGGTTGCCGGTGAAGGGCATCCAGTGATTTTCCAGGGTATTGGCCGTGTATTGCATGGTCCCAATCCTTGTTATAGGGCCCCCGTGCCGGCGGTTGGCCTGGCCTTGTACGTCGCAGGGCACCTTCCTAGAATGCCTGGGAAAATCCGCGCCGGTGCCGGGACCTGGCGGGGTTGGCCCTAACCTGGATGTGAGCGTAAGAACAATCCGCATCGGGTCGATAGGGTCAGATTCGGGAATTGTGTTAGGCCAGAAACGGTGCGGGACAGTCTTTTCCACCTGAAGCGCGACCCCAGCCAGAGCATCCAGGCGCAGATTCGGGGCATGCTGGTATCGATCATTCTGGACGGCCACCTGCCGCCCGGCAGCGCCCTGCCGTCCTACCGCAAGATGGCGCGCCTGCTGGGGGTGTCGCGCAACACCGTGGTGCTGGCCTACCAGGGCCTGGTGGACGACGGCTACCTGACGGCCCGGGAACGGTCCGGTTATTACGTGTGCGAGGACATCCTGAACGGCCGCGCCGCCGCCCAGGCCCCGGGCCCGGTCCCGGACGGCGCCAACGGCGCCGCCGCCCCGGCCGCCGGCCTGCCGGACTGGGAACGCCGCTTCCGCCTGGCGCCGTCCCGCCTGGCGTACCTGGACCGGCCGCGGGACTGGCGGTCCTATCCCTACCCCTTCATCTACGGCCAGATCGACCCGTCCCTGTTCCCCCTGGCCGAATGGCGCGAATGCTGCCGCCAGTCCCTGAGCAAGTCGGCCATGGAGGACGCCACCAGCGACTACTACGGCTATGACGACCCGGAACTGGTGGACCAGATCCGCACCCGCCTGCTGCCGCGCCGGGGCATCCGCGCCGGGGCCGACCAGATCCTGATCACCATGGGGGCGCAGAACGCCATCTACCTGCTGGCCAGCCTGCTGGTCACCCCGGACACCCGCATCGCCCTGGAGGACCCGGGCTACCGCGACGTGCGCAACATCTTCGCCGTGCGCACCAACCGCCTGCGCCCGGTGGCCGTGGACGACGGCGGCCTGCCCGTGGACGACCGCCTGAACGGCATCGACTATGTGTTCGTCACCCCCAGCCACCAGTCGCCGACCATGGTCACCCTGCCCATGGACCGGCGCGAGGCCCTGCTGGCCAAGGCCGTGGAGCAGAACTTCCTGATCATCGAGGACGACTACGAGGCCGAGGCCAACTACGTGAGCGAGCCCACCCCGGCCATCAAGTCCATCGATCGCCACGACCGG
>JAGREA010000214.1 GCA_020446745.1 Rhodobacterales bacterium
CGCCCGCCTGCGGGCGGTGGAGGAAGGCCTGCCGGTGGTGCGGGTGGCCAACTCGGGCATCTCGGCCTTCATCGACGCCCACGGGCGGGTCCTGTCGTCGCTGCCCCTGGGGGCCGCGGGCGTCCTGGACGGCGCCCTGCCGGTGGCCCTGGACCCGCCGCCCTACGCCCGGCTGGGCAACGTGATACCCGCCATGGTAGGATTGATGTTGATAATAATCGCCCTTTTCACGACGTTCCGCGACAGCCGCCGGATTTCCGGCGACCGGCGGAAAATGGAGCGGGCGGCAAAGTACATCAAACACATCAATTTGGCCCCGAAATCGCATACATACGTATGAAGATGATGTTGACCTCGCTTCGCCGTGTCTCTTATGGTTGTCTTTCGCAAGCCTCCGCAACGTGGGCGATGACTCCCGGGACATACCCCATACCCCCTTCGATTAACTAGGACCCGACCATGAAAAGAACGCCGACCTCGCGCACCAAGAGCCGCAAGGCCACTGGCAAGGGCAGGAAAGTTCAGCGTCTACCCCCGGGCACACCCAATCCCGTTGACGTTCATGTGGGCAGCCGCGTGCGCCTGCGCCGGACCCTGCTTGGCCTGAGCCAGGAAAAACTGGGCGAGACCGTCGGACTGACCTTCCAGCAGATCCAGAAATACGAACGCGGCGCCAACCGCATCGGCGCCAGCCGGCTGTACGAATTCAGCCAGATCCTGGATGTCCCCGTGTCCTTCTTCTTCGACGACCTGCCCGACGAACTGAAGACCCACGAGGGCCGCTTCGCCCGTGGCATGGCCGACAAGGAGCAGGCCTCGTTCGAGCCCGACCCCCTGGCCCGGCGCGAGACCCTGGAACTGGTCCGCGCCTACTACAAGATCAACGAGCCGTCGATCCGCAAGAAGCTGTTCGACCTGACGAAATCCCTGGGCGTGGGTGACCTGCCCGAGGATTGACCGGTGCCGGGGACGGGCCCGCCCCGTCCCCCCGCATCCCGGCCTGGCACCGCGGCCTTCGGGGCTCGGATTTGTCTTGACGGCCATCCCCATCCCTGCAAAAAGTTTCGCCGCCGCGCGCCTGGCGTGCCCCGGCCCGGGGTTCGTGCGCCCGCGGCCGTGGACGGATTTGGACCGCTTGCCACCACGCTAATCCAGGCTAAGTGGGCTGTACCAGCGGGGCGCGCCCGGGCGCGCCGGTTTCAGGCCCTGGGTCCTTGGACGCAATCTTTGACCGGAGGCGACGACCGTGCCCCAGAAAGACTACCTGTTCACCAGTGAATCCGTGTCCGAAGGGCACCCCGACAAGGTCTGCGACCGGATTTCCGATTCCATCGTCGATGCCTTCCTGGCCGCCGAGCCCAACGCCCGCGTGGCGGCGGAAACCCTGTGCACCACCAACTTCGTGGCCCTGGCCGGCGAAGTGCGCGGCCCCGACAGCCTGGACCACGACACCTACAAGCAGATCGCCCGCGACGCCATCAAGGCCATCGGCTACGAGCAGCACGGCTTCCACTGGAAGGATGCCGAGATCATCTCGCACATCCATTCCCAGTCCGCCGACATCGCGGTGGGCGTGGACGCCGCCGGCAACAAGGACGAGGGCGCCGGCGACCAGGGCATCATGTTCGGCTATGCCTGCACCGAAACGCCCGAGCTGATGCCGGCCCCCATCCAGTATTCCCACGAGATCCTGCGCCGCATGGCCGAGGCCCGCCATTCGGGCGCCGTGGCCGGCTTCGGCCCCGATTCCAAAAGCCAGGTGACCCTGCGCTACGTGGATGGCAAGCCCGTCGGCGCCACCTCGGTGGTGGTCTCCACCCAGCATGCCGCGGATCTGGACCAGGAGCAGGTGCGCGAACTGGTGCGGCCCTTCGTCACCGCCGTGCTGCCCGACGGCTGGATGTGCCCGGAAGCGGAATTCTACGTCAACCCCACGGGCCGCTTCGTCATCGGCGGGCCCGACGGCGACGCCGGTCTGACCGGCCGCAAGATCATCGTCGATACCTACGGCGGCGCGGCGCCCCACGGCGGCGGCGCCTTCTCGGGCAAGGACCCGTCCAAGGTGGACCGTTCGGCCGCCTACGCGGCCCGCTACCTGGCCAAGAACGTGGTCGCCGCCGGCCTGGCCGACCGCTGCACCATCCAGCTCAGCTACGCCATCGGCGTGTCCAAGCCGCTGTCGGTCTACGTCAACACCGACGGCACCGCCCGGGTGGACGAAAGCCGCCTGCCCGACGTGCTGCAGCAGGTCATGGACCTGTCGCCCCGGGGCATCATCGAGCACCTGGGCCTGCGCCGGGCCATCTATGCCCGCACCTCGGCCTACGGCCACTTCGGCCGCACGCCCGACGCCGACGGCGGCTTCTCGTGGGAGCGCACCGACCTGGTGGACGGCCTGAAGGCGGCCTTTGGCGCCTGATCCCCACCACCGGCGACCCCCGGACACCGATCCGGGGGCGCTGCGCTCCTACGGCCGGCGTCACGGCAAGCCCCTGCGGGCCAACCGCCAGGCCCTGGTGGACGACCTGCTGCCGCGCCTGCGGGTGGATCCTTCCGCCCACGCCCCCGGCACCCTGGACCCCCGCGCCCTGTTCGACGCACGGCCCCGGCGGGTGTGGCTGGAGATCGGCTTCGGCGGCGGCGAGCACCTGGCGGCCCAGGCGGCGGCCCATCCCGACGTGGGGCTGATCGGCTGCGAACCCTTCATGAACGGGGTGGCCGCCCTGCTGGCCCGGGTGGACGAGGGCGGCCTGACCGCCAACCTGCGGCTGCTGGACGACGACGCCCGGCGGCTGCTGGCGGCCCTGGCCCCGGCCAGCCTGGACCGGGTGTTCATCCTGTTCCCCGACCCCTGGCCCAAGACCCGCCACCACAAGCGCCGGCTGATCAACCCGGCCACCCTGGACGCCCTGGCCCGGGTGCTGGCCGACGGCGCCGAGCTGCGTTTCGCCAGCGATCACAAGGCCTACATGTCGTGGGCCCTGGAACGGCTGACCGCCCACCCGGCCTTCGCCTGGACGGCGCGCCGCGCCGCCGACTGGCGCGCCCGCCCGGCCGACGGTATGGCCACGCGCTATGAGGAAAAGGCCCTGGCGCGGGGCGAAACCTGCACCTACCTGACCTTCCGCCGCCGGCCGCGCGGGGGTTGAAGGGGCGCCGCCGGTTCTCTCCCGGTGAATCGGAAAGGAGTTGTTTTCGCCCCTTACCGGCGCTATATGGTGCGTGACTCAACAAACAAGTCTCGAATGGCCCGGGCGACCGGGACCGGATCGGGGCGGGCCAGTGGCCCGCCTTTTTGCTTTCTGGCAGGTGACCTGCCGCACCGTTTGGTTTTTTTGGCAGGTGACCTGCCGCCATGGACGGGGGATCCATGACCGTCAACGACCGGATCGAACAGCTGATCGCGCCCACCGTGTCCTCGCTGGGATTCGTGGTGGTCCGCGTGGAACTGTTCGGCGGCCACCGGCCGCGGCTCCAGATCATGGTGGAGCGGCCCGACGGCGCCGGCCCGACGGTGGAGGACTGCGCCTCGGTCAGCCGCGCCGTGTCGGCGGTGCTGGACGTGGACGACCCGGTTCGCGGCGGCTACGTGCTGGAAGTCAGCTCGCCGGGCATCGACCGGCCGCTGGTCAAGCTGGAGGACTTCGAACGGTTCGCCGGCCTGGATGCCAAGGTCGAGATGGCCTACGTCATGGATGGCCGCCGCCGCTTTCGCGGGCGGCTGCTGGGCGTGGCGGGCGACAAGATCCGGATGACGGTGGACGGCCTGCCCGTCGAACTGCCCCATGCGGACATCCAACGCGCGAAGCTGATCATGACCGATGCCCTGCTCGCGCCGAAAGAGGAACAGAAGACGTCATGAGCAACGAAATCGACGCCGTCCACACACGGCCGGAACTGCTGCAGGTGGCCGACGCGGTGGCCCGCGACAAGGGCATCGAGCGCGACGAGGTGCTGGAGGCCATGGAACAGGCCATCCAGAAGGCCGGGCGCTCCAAGTACGGCCACGAGCATGACATCCGGGCCCACATCCACCGCACCACCGGCGCCATCTCCCTGGCCCGCTACATCGAGGTGGTGGAGGACGCCGGGCAGATCGAGAACGAGATCATCCAGACCACCCTGGCGGCGGCCCAGGCCAAGAAGCCCGACGCCGTGGTCGGCGAGTTCCTGGTCGATCCCCTGCCGCCCATCGATTTCGGCCGCATCGCCGCCCAGACCGCCAAGCAGGTGATCGTGCAGAAGGTGCGCGAGGCCGAGCGGGCCCGCCAGTACGAGGAATACAAGGACCGCACCGGCGAAATCGTCAACGGCCTGATCAAGCGCATCGAGTTCGGCAACGCGGTGATCGACCTGGGCCGGGCCGAGGCCCTGCTGCGGCGCGACGAATGCATTCCGCGCGAGCACTTCAACACCGGCGACCGGGTCCGCGCCTACATCGTCGACGTGCGCGAGGAGCCCCGGGGGCCGCAGATCTTCCTGTCCCGCGCGGCGCCGGAATTCATGGCCAAGCTGTTCGCCCAGGAAGTGCCGGAAATCTATGACGGCATCATCGAGATCAAGGCCGTGGCCCGCGATCCGGGCTCGCGGGCCAAGATCGCCGTGATGTCCCACGATTCCAGCATCGACCCCGTGGGCCCCTGCATCGGCATGCGCGGCTCGCGCGTGCAGGCCGTGGTGGGCGAGCTGCAGGGCGAGAAGATCGACATCATCCAGTGGTCGCCCGACGTGGCCACCTTCGTGGTCAACGCCCTGGCCCCGGCCGAGGTGGCCAAGGTGATCGTCGACGAGGAATCGAACCGCATCGAGGTGGTGGTGCCCGACGAACAGCTGAGCCTGGCCATCGGCCGGCGCGGCCAGAACGTGCGCCTGGCGTCGCAGCTTTCCGGCTGGGACATCGACATCATGACCGAGGCCGAGGAAAGCGAGAAGCGCCAGGAAGAGTTCATGAGCCGCTCGCAGATGTTCATCGAGGCCCTGGACGTGGACGACGTGATCGCCCACCTTCTGGTGACGGAAGGCTTTTCGACCATCGAGGAAGTGGCCTTCGTGCCGGTGGAGGACCTGTCCTACATCGAGGGCTTCGACGAGGACGTGGCCAACGAGCTGCGCGAGCGGGCCCGGGCCTACCTGGCCAACCTGGACGAGGAACTGGACGGCAAGCGCCGGGCCCTGGGCGTGACCGACGAGGTGGCGGCCCTGGAAGGCGTGAAGCCGGCCCTGATGGTGGCCCTGGGCGAAGGCGGGGTGAAGACCCTGGACGACCTGGCCGACCTGGCCACCGACGAGCTGATCGAGATGGCGCCCAAGGACATGCTGGACGAGAACCAGGCCGCCGCCATCATCATGGCCGCCCGGGCCCACTGGTTCGAGGACGAGGAACCGGCGCCCGAAACCGCGCCCGAAACTGCGCCCGAAACTGCGGAGGAGACCGCCTGAGGCCTTGTCCCGGGCGGGAAAGGCCATGGTGCGGGAAACGCATGCGACACAGGATGGGGAAGCGGCGGAATCCGTCCGCCGCTGCCTGGTCACCGGCGAACGGCGGCCCAAGGCGGCGCTGGTCCGCTGCGTGGTCGATCCCGCCGGGCGGGTGGTGCCCGACGTGGCCGCACGGCTGCCCGGACGGGGTTTGTGGTTGTGCGCGTCGCGGGATGTGGTAAATACAGCCTGCGCCAGGAACCTGTTTTCGCGCGCGGCCCGTGCCAGGGTCGAGGTTCCGGCGGATCTCGCCGACACGATCGAGCGCCTGCTGCTCAACCGGTGTCTCGACCTTCTGGGCCTCGCCCGACGCGCGGGCCAGGTGGTCGCCGGGTTCGAAAAGGTGAAGGCCGCCTTGCGCAACAGCGCGCCGGGCGTGCTGCTGGCGGCAGGGGACGGCGCCCCCGGGGGGCGCGACAAGGTGCGGGCCCTGGCCCCGCAGGCGACGCTTCTGGATCACTTCAGCGGCGCCGAGCTGGGATCCGCCCTGGGCCGGGACCACACGGTCCACGCGGTTGTCGCGCCGGGGCGCCTGGCCGAGGCCCTGATCCTGGAGGCCGGGCGGCTGGCCGGATTTCGTCCTCCGGCCAGGGATGCGTGGACAGGTGATGTGCGTACAGGGGAAGCCGGGACGGGGGACGCGCCGTCGCACGCAGACCGCGCCATGGAAAATGCGACCGGGTATGTAACGGATTGATATGACCGAACACGACGAGATGAAGAAAAAGCCGCTGGGCCTTGCGCGCCCGGGCAAGCTGGAGCTGAAGAAGACGGTCGAAACCGGTCAGGTTCGGCAGAACTTCTCCCATGGGCGCTCCAAGATGGTGACCGTGGAGGTGCGCAAGAAGCGCACCTACGAGCGCGGCGCCGGCGGCAAGCTGCACGCCGTGTCGGCCGAGGACCAGGCCAAGGCCAAGGCCCTGGCCGAAGCGGAATCCACCCTGAAGGCCGGCCTGGACGCCGTTGCCGAGCCGGCCGCCGAGAAGGCGCCGGCCAAGGGCAAGGTGCGCGAGCTGACCGAGGAGGAGATGGCCGCCCGGGCCAAGGCCCTGGAGGACGCCCGCCGCTACGCCGCCGAGCACCCCAAGGACGAGGAAGAGGCCCCGGCCCGCCCCCTGGGCCCGCAGGTGGTGCACCACCACGTGGAAGAGGACGAGCCCGAGCCGGCGCCCGAGCCCGAGGCCGCCCCGGCCCCCGAGGCCCCGGCGGCCGAAGAGGCCCCGGCGCCCGAA
>JAGREA010000215.1 GCA_020446745.1 Rhodobacterales bacterium
GGGGCCTCCAGCCTGTGGCAGGAACTCTGCCGAAGCTTCGTAAGGCGGGTGCCTTAGGCCTTCTTCATCCGGCGACGGGCGACGCCCATGCCCAGGAGGCCGAGGCCCAGGACGGCCAGGGTGCCGGGTTCCGGAACCGAGACGCCCTCGATGGAGACTTCCTGGTTGACCTGCAGCGAGTAGGTACCCACGGGCAGGGTGATCGTGATGGTCTCGGAGAACGGGCTGCCGGAGTTGTTGTCCACCGGGAAGATGCCCGAGAAGGCGTTACCGTCGTAGGACTCGGTGGCATCGTCGTCCAGGTCGAACACCTGGCCGCTGGTGGAGCTGACGATCAGGATGTTCAGGCCGAATTCGGCGGTGAACGACTGGAAGGTCGTCGGCTCGGCCACGATACCCGTGGAGGCCAGGGCGTCGTAGGTGATGTCGAAGGTGATGGTGGCGGGAGCGCCGACCACCGAGAAGTTGGCGAACGTGCCGGTGGTGCCGAAGGTGCCGGCGGCGGCGCCGACGACGGCGTTGCCCCACAGCTCGGCTTCAGCAACGGCCGTGGCGGTCACGCCGCCGGGGGCCAGCAGGTTGCCGGACAGGAACGAGTCGGCGCGGGCGAAGGTGCTGCCCACGGAGCCGTCGGCGTACTGGGTCGCGTCGTTGGCGCCGGCGGGGTTGCAGGCCGGGCCCTGGCAGACCTGGGCCGGATCCAGCGGAGGCGTGTCGCCGCCGAGGACGCTCTGGGCATCGCCAACGGCGACGCCGTTCAGGTTGACCTGGTTGGAGGCGCTGTCGGCCGGGATGCCGATGGGGGCCACACCACCGCCCACCACGCTGGTGATGACGGCGGTCAGGGTGGAGTGGGCGTGGGCATAGCCCGCAGCCTTGGCGTCGGACGCCATGCTCAGCGCCAGAGCGCCGGCGGCGGCGGTCGCCATCAGGGTACGCGAAAGAGTGAACTTCATTTTCAGTCTCCTGGTTTATGTCCGCCGGCACTTGAGAAGGCTTACCTCTGCCGGCCGGGCTACTCGTCACGATTTTGCTTTATCGGGCTTTCACCCGAACCCGGCTTCAGCCGGTCAACTTGTCATTGCCATTACGGTTCGTTGGCCTTCGCCGACAATGAATGCACGCCCCGTGCCAAGTTTGAATTATTGTTGTAAATCAATGCATTGGATGATTCACGAAGGACCCTCAAACCCCCAAGTGAAAAATATTCCGACAGTTCCGGGCCGCCCCATGCGAACCTTTTTTGCGTACCCCGGAGGGTCCTGGCATTCATGACCCTAAAACATTTTTGAATCAATAGCTTAAGTGTATTCCCTGAGGCCCCGGGACGGTGGCAAATTTCCCAACAGGCCCGTTTTTCCGCCCGATCACCCGCCGCCTCCCCCGCCGCCCCGGCGGCGGAAACCCAGGGCCCGTTTCCGTGGCCCTACAGGTGGGCCCAGCGGTACCAGACCCGGCCGATCCACTCGTGGGCGGCGTACAGGCTTTGCGCCAGACCCTCCACGTGGGGCACGAAATCCCACCCGTCCACGGGCGCGTGGCGGGCGCCGAACAGGGTCGGCGCCGCCACCACGGTCATCCCCGCGGCCTCGAAGGACAGGCGCGACCGGGGCATGTGCATGGCGTGGGTCACCAGATAGACGGTGTCGATGCCGTCGGCCTTCAGGATCTCGGCGCTGAACCGGGCGTTTTCCCAGGTGGTGCGCGAGCGGTCCTCGACCCAGCGGACCGGCAGGTTGAAGTCTTCCACCAGGGCCGCCTTCATGGATTGGGCGATGGGCCGGGTACCCGGCACCAGGGACCCGCCGCTGACCAGGATGGGCAGCCCCGTGCGGCGGCTCAGGCGGGCCGCATAGCGCACGCGCGGCAGGGTCAGGTCGCCCACCGTGTCGCCCCCGTATTCGGGCGCGGCGGCGTACTGGTTGGCGCTCAGCACCACGATGGCGCCGGGGCCCGCCCCCGGCCCCAGGGCCCGGGCGGCGGCCTCCGGGTCTTCATAGGGTTGTTCCAGGGTCAGCCGCAGGGTCAGCCCCACGAAGGGCGTGGACAGGGCGTAAAGGCCCAGCCAGGCCAGCAGCACCAACCCCCGGCCCCGGCGCCCGGAAACCAGGCCGGCCAGGATCCCCAGCCCCATGAGCAGCAGCAGGAACACCAGGGGATCGGCCAGCCGCTTCAGGATCTGCACCAGGATTGCCGGGTCCACCGGGCCGTCCCCTTCCGTGGGTTCAGGGTGTCAGGTGTGGTAGCGGAACCACAGCTCCAGGGTCATCAGGTCCCAGATTCCGCCGGCGTACAGCTCGTTGCCTTCCTTGTGGCGGCGCAGGGAGTCCTCGATCAGTTCGGGGGCCAGCACGCCGCGGCCCTTCAGGTTTTCCACGCAGTCCAGCACGAAATCGCCCAGGGCGCCCTGGTTGGCCGCCATCCAGGGGTCGATGGGCAGGCCGAAGCCGTGCTTGCGCTTGGCCAGGATCACGTCGGGCAGGTAGCCGTTCACGGCCTGGCGGAAGAAATGGCGCAGCTTCATGCCCTTCAGCAACAGGCCCGGCGGCACCTTGGCCGCATAGTCCACCACCACCTCGTCCAGGAACGGAAAACGCACCCGCACCCCGGCCAGTTCGCACATGCGCTTCACCTTGCGCAGGTCGTTGTCGGCCAGGATCACCTGCTGGTCCAGCTGGTGCATGCGGTGGACGATGTGGGTCGATTGGGGCCGTTCGTATACGTCGCGCAGCACGTTGATGGGCTGGTCCAGGTCCACCTGGGCCATCAGGTCGGGGTGCAGGATGGGCCGGTGTTCGGCCAGCACCGCCCGGATGGTGCTGAACATGCGTTCCGGCATGGGCACCTTGGCCCGGCTGATGTAGCCCTTGGCCTTGCGCGTCAGGGGGAACCTGTCGCCGCCCGGCAGGTTGAACAGCAGCGGTTCCAGGGCCGAGCGCAGGGGCCCGGGCACCCGGTAGTACTGCTGGAACAGGTTCATCCAGCGATAGACGTCGTTGCCGGCGAACAGCTCGTCGCCGCCGTCGCCGGCCAGCAGCAGGTCGATACCGTTGTCCACGGCCAACTTGGCGCAGTAATAGACGGGCACGGCCGAGGCGTTGCCGAAGGGTTCGTCGAAGGCCTGCGCCATGCGCGGCAGCACGTCCACCACGTCCTGGGGCGTCACCTTGTAGATGTGGTGTTCCAGGCCGAAATGGCTGGCCGCCGCCCGGGCGTAGTCGGATTCGTCGTAGCCTTCCTCGTCGAAGCCGATGGTGAAGGCCTTGGCCGGGTCCTTGGTATGTTCGTTGTAGACGCCGGCCACGGTGGAGCTGTCCAGCCCGCCCGACAGGAAGGCGCCGGTTTTCGCGTGGTCCTCGTCGGCCACGGCCCGGCCCACGCTGTCGCGCATGGCGGCGAACAGGCCCGGTCGCAGGCTTTCCACGGTGCCCGACTTGGTGTCCTCGAACGGCACCTGCCAGTAGAAGTCGATGCCCGGCGCGCCGCCGCCCACGGCCAGGCGCTGGGCCGGCAGCAGCTTCTTCTGGGCCTTGAAGGCCGTTTCCGGCCCCGGCACCCGGTAGAAGAAGAAATAGTCGTACAGCCCCTGGGCCGAAACCGCGCGCCCCACCCCCGGATGCGCCCCCACGGCGCCGGTGGTGGAGCCGAACACCGTGGCCGCGCCGGCCTGGGCGTGGCACAGGGGGTGGATGCCCATGCGGTCGATGGCCACCACGGCCCGGGCCTCGCGGGTGTCGATCACGGCCAACACGAAGGCCCCGTGGATGCCCTGCACCAGGTCCTTGCCATGGCGCCGGTAGGCCTCGATCAGGGCCGGCCCCGAACCCCGGGCGGCGGCCAGGGCGGCCAGGTCCGGGTCCATCCACCGGGGATAGCCGTCGATGGCCGCCAGGATGCCGTCCTCGGCGGCCAGGCCCGCCCAGGGCGTGCCCGGCGACAGGAACAGCGCCGCGCCCCCTTCCAGCACCTGTTCCCCCCGGCCGCCCAGGTCGGCCGCCATGGCCGACAGGGCATCCCCGGGCGGCATATCCGCCGGGTCGCCGCCGACCCAGCCGCACAGGCCCGGAATGTGGATCTTGCCGTCGCTATTGGTGGTCGCCATGGGTGCGCTATCCGCTGTTCTGCCGTTTCCGGGCCTTCTGTGCCCGCCGTGATGTCCCAAGCATAAGGCCGGATCGGGTGAAACCCGTCAACCAGCCGGTGGCGCCTCGCCGTCGGCCGGGGCCTTGCGGGCCAGCCACCAGCGGCGCAGGCCCTTCAGGCCCCGTTCCAGGCGCAGCACCGGGCGGCGGCGCTGCAGGGTGATCCAGGCCATGTCCTCCTGTACCGAGCTCAGGCTGCCCTTGTGCTGGCCGCGCCCGGCCATGAAGTCGTACACCCCCGCCCCGGCCGCGATGTTGTGCTCGATGGCCAGGTAGTGGCTGACCAGCCCCGGCTTGCGCTTGGAGTCCGCCTCGTAGCAGAAGCCGCTCTGGTAGCCGTAGACCCGCCCGCCGTGGACCAGGTTGTACAGGTAGCCCACGTCGGCGTCGCCGCACTGGACGCGCACCATCTGCACCCCGCCATCGGCCGTGTGGTCGCGGATCAGGGCCTGGTGCACGGTCTCGAAGATGGGATTGGCGAAGGCCCCGGGCTGGCCGCGCTCGTTCCAGTAGGCCTGGTGCAGGTCCTTCATGGTGGCGAAGAAGGCCAGGGCCTGTTCGGCGTCGGCGGCGACGGTCAGGGCCAGCGGGCCGGCCTTTTCGTATTCGCGCACGGCCCGGCGCAGCTGCTGGCGGGTGTTGCGGCTCAGCCCGTCCATGTAGTCGCCCGCGCCGTCCCGCACGGCCGCCAGGTCCACATAGTAGTAGGGCGTGACGTTGCGGGCGTGCTCCCACATCCCCCGGGCCTCGGCGGCGGCGCGCCAGGCCGCCAGGTCGGCGGGCGTCAGGCCGCTGAGGAACAATTCGTCCCAGTCGTTGTGGTGGTCCAGCAGGGCGTCCAGGGCGGCCCGCTCGATGGCGCCCCGGTCCTCGGCCGCGCCGAGCAGGCCGTTGTATTCCACGGTCAGGCCGTCCAGGTCGCCCCGCCCCGTTTCCGTCAGATGCAGGCTGCGGGTGTTGACGAAGCCGTGGCGGGTCTGGCGACCGGCCACCAGCACCGCCAGCCCGGCATCGGCCCCGTCGCGGGTCACCGACAGCAGCAGCGGCGCCACCTCGGCCGGCAGGGCGGCCAGCCAGGCCCCCACCCACATCCACGAGCGGAACAGGCCACCGTCGCCGGCCTTGGCCTCCAGGGCGGTCCAGCGGGCTTCCAGCCCGGCCGGATCGGCCAGGGGCCGCAGGTCCACGGCATAGGGGGAGGCGGTCATGGGGCCCGTCCGATCACACCAGCACCTCCACCGCCGGCGGGTGGCCCAGGAAGCCCGCCGGGCTGGCGCTGGGGCCATAGGCGCCCGATTGCAGGATCACCACCAGGTCGCCCACCTGGGCGTCGGGCAGGTCCATCTTGTCGGCCAGCAGGTCCAGGGGCGTGCACAGGGGCCCGACCACCGAGGCCGGCCCCGTCGCCGCCGCGCCCAGGCGGTTGCCGATGACCACGGGGAAGTTGCGGCGGATCACCTGGCCCAGGTTGCCCGAGGCCGTCAGGTGGTGGTTCAGGCCGCCGTCGGTGACCAGGTAGACCTGGCCGCGCGACACCTTGCGGTCGACCACGCGGGTCACGTAATAGCCGGACTCGCCCACCAGGTAGCGGCCCAGCTCGACAATCACCTCGGCCCCCGGATGGGCGGCGCGCACCTTGTCCACCGGGCCCTGCAGGCTTTCGCCCACCACGGCCAGGTCCAGGCGCGGATCACTGCTGAAATAGGGGATGCCGAAGCCCCCGCCGATGTTCACGTGGCGCAGGCCGCCGGTCACCCCGTCGGCCAGGCGCAGGGCCAGGTCGATGATCGCCGCCTGGGCATCCACCAGCACCTGGGCCTTCAGGTTCTGCGACCCGGTGAAGATGTGGAAGCCCACCACGTCGATGCCCAGGCCCTGCATTTCGCCCAGCACCGCCGGCACTTCCTCGGCGTCGATGCCGAACTGCTGGGCCCCGCCGCCCATGCGCATGCCGAAGCCCTTCAGCTCGAAATCGGGGTTCACCCGCACGGCGGCCACGGGTTGCAGCCCCAGGCGCTGGCCGGCGGCGGCCAGGCGCCGGGCCTCGGTGACCGATTCCACGTGCAGGGTCACGCCGGCGGCCACGGCCTGTTCCAGTTCGGCGTCGGTCTTGCCGGGGCCGGCGAAGCTGATGCGCCCGGCCGGCATGGGGGTATCCAGCACCATCTTCAGTTCGCCGCCCGAGGCCACGTCGAAGCCGTCCACCAGGCCCGCCAGGTGCTGGGCCAGGGCCGGCATGGGGTTGGCCTTGACGGCATAGTTCACGTGCACGCCTTCGGGCAGGTGGGTGCGCAGTTCGCCCACCCGGCGGCTCACCAGGGCCCGGTCGTAGGCGTAGAAGGGGGTGCGCCCCACCCGGGCCGCCAGGCGTTCCACGGGCAGGCCGCCGATGGCCAGCTGGCCGTCGGCCACCGGCAGGGCGGCGATCAGGGCCGGATGGATGTCGGGCTTCTTCTTGTCGTCGGCCATGATCGGTTCCTTATGGGCGGGCATCCACCGCCAGGGCCAGGGTCGGCCGTCCTTGGCGGCGGAACGACAGGGACAGGCGCGGCGGCACGGTCGACAGGACCAGCCAGGCGCCGAACAGCACCACGAAGGTGGACGACCCGATGCGGTAAGCGCCCATGCGCTCGTGGGAGGCCAGGGACGCCTGGTTGGTGGCCTGGATGTAGCTGACGGCGTGGGTCAGGCCGTGGTCGCGCATGTGGGCATAGTGGGCCTCGTTCAGGCAGGCGAACACCAGGCCGCCGCGCACCTCGGGCTTGACCCAGAAATCGTAGGACCAGGCCACCTTGCCTTCGGGCAGGGGGCGGAAGCGGGCGCGGTACATCTCGTCGTCGTGGAGGCCCGGGTTCAGCCAGCCATAGCCGATCAGGTCGCCCTTGGCGTAAACCCCCAGGCCCACGTTGCCGGCGGCCAGGCGCCGGGCCACCGTTTCGGCGGTCAGGGGCACCACCTGTCCGGCCAGGTCGTCGGGCGCCAGGGTGCGCACCTCCAGGCCCCGGAACAGGCGTTCGGGCACCTTGGGCTTGTCGGGCACGGGTTCCACGTAATAGTGGCAGCGGTCCAGGTGCAGCCAGCCGCCCAGGCGCCGGAACACCCGGTCGGCCCAGTAGACGGCCGCGTTGCCCCACCCCACCTGACGGGCGAACGCCTTCTGCGCAGCAAGATAGTCGGATCCCAAGGGTGGTTCTCTCCCCTTCACGAGACAGCGCGGGGCGCGATCTCTCGCGGCCTGAGACTATTGGCTCCTCCCCATGGCGTCAAGGACGGCGCCCCCTTCACGGTCGATGAAGGTTGTCTTGCGACTCCATGAAAATGCTGGCCTTTACCCGGTGCATGGGCATCCCTATCTTGAAGACGGACTCCCCACAGCGGCGTCGGAGGCGCCCCCATGCTCGACCCCCGAACCTGGACCCCGGCGACCTTCCCCGCCGACATGCCGCCGCTGCTGTCGGTGGTGATCGACACGGAAGAGGAATTCGACTGGTCCAAGCCCATGGACCGCAAGGCCACGGGCGTCACCAGCATGCGGTTCCAGGAGCGGGCCCAGGCCATTTTCGCCGACTACGGCGTCGTCCCCACCTACGTGGTGGACTATGCCGTGGCCAGCCAGCCCGACGGGTATACACCGCTGCGGGAGTTCCTGGCCGACGGGGCCTGCGTGATCGGCACCCACCTGCACCCCTGGGTCAACCCGCCCGACGACGAGGACGTGGTCAACCGCAACACCTACCCCGGCAACCTGCCGGCGGACCTGGAAGCGGAAAAGCTGCGGGTGCTGACCCGGACCATCACCGAGGTGTTCGGCCAGCGCCCCACGGTCTACCGGGCCGGGCGCTACGGCGTGGGCGCGGCCTCGGCCGCCACCCTGGTGGACCAGGGCTACGACGTGGATACCAGCGTGGTTTCGGCCACCGACTTCCGCCCCGACGAGGGGCCGGACTTCCTGCACTGCCCCATCAGGCCCTACTGGTGCGGCCCCGGCGGCCAGCTGTTCGAACAGCCGGTCAGCGTGGGTTTCGCCGGGCTGCTGGGCCAGGCGGGCAAGGATGTGTACTGGAAGGCCATGGGCGCCACGGGGCGGAAATTCCGCCTGCCGGGCATCCTGTCGCGGGCCGGGGTGGTGGAGCGCCTGCGCCTGTCGCCCGAGGGCTTCACGGCCGACGAGCACCAGCGCCTGACCAAGGCCCTGATGAAGGCCGGCGCCCGCACCTTCACCTTCAACTACCACAGCCCGTCGCTGGGCGTGGGCTTCACGCCCTATGTGCAGAGCCAGGCGGACCTGGACACCTTCCTGGACCGCTTCCGGCGCTATTTCGACTGGTTCTTCGGCGACCTGGGCGGCCGCCCGGCGACCCTGGGCGAGGTGCGGGCCCGGGCAACCAACGCCCCGGCCTCCGTTGCCCCGGCCGCCTGACGCCTACTCCTTCTTGTCGCCCGTGTCCGCGGAGGACTCCGCGGGAGCGTCCGCATCCACCGCCTTGGCGGCGCCTTCGGCGTCGGCCTTTTCCTCCCCTTCCGGCGGCGCCTGGCCTTCCACCGGGTATTCCACGAAGAACCGGTGGTAGCGCTTCTTGTAGCCGTTGGCGTTCCAGCGGAAGGTGGCGGCCCAGTAGTGGATGGGCAGGTAGTCGCCCACGCCGCCCTTGCAGGTGGACCGGTGGGGGTTGTTCAGGCGGTCGGTGCCGGCCACGTTCCACACCCGCGACCAGGCGGAAAAGTCCCGCCGCTTGTAGAATTCGCCGTCCACCCACAACAGGCGCTTGACGCTGCACATGTAGCGCAGGCCGATCCAGGTGGCGCCGGTGGTGTTGAACGTCTTGCGCAGGAATTCATGGGTTTCCCGGTCGCGCACGATGGCCAGGCGGCCCTGGATGCCCTTGTGGAACCGGTGGGTGGCCTCCTTCTTGGCGTCCCCCCAGTTGAAGCTGACCCGCCACAGGTCGCCCTTGGGCGTGCCGGCCGGCACGCCGTCGGCCAGCTCGAAATAGCTGTTGGTGTGGGGGAAGAAGACCTTGGTGTTCAGCAGTTCGTCGCCTTCCTTGGCCTGGGCGGCCGGCGTCGCGACCACCTGGGCGGCCACCTGCGCGGCCAGCACCGCCGCGGCGGCGATCCCTTTCCACCGGATCCGCTGACTTCCTGAAAATCGAACAGACATGACGCTCCTTTTCGGTCTCAACCCGCCGTCCCGGCGCCCCCGGCGCCCACGCCGACGACTCCCGCAACGACCGGATCCATCAGGGATTGGGGCGATGGTACCCAAACCGACCCCCGAACCTCAAGCCGAACCCGACGGAAGGTGGAAAACCCGTCCGGGCCGGCGCGGTCAGGGCCGGCGCGGTCAGGACCGGCGTGGTCAGGACCGGCGCGGCGGCGGCCCGGGCAGGGGCGGCATGGCGGCCCCCGCCGACCGGGGGATGGAAACCTGGGGGGCTTCCATCGGCGCGCCGCCGTCCTCGTCCACGGTTTCGCCCCGCGCCCGGGCGGCCTTGGCGGCGCGGATCTGCTCCTCCTCCGCCTTCACCTCGCGGCGCAGGATCTCCATCAGGATCACCTGGAAGGCCACGAAGTTCCAGAACAGGTCATAGAACGCCAGGTTCAGGAAGGTGCCGCCCACGGCGAAGCCCAGCATGCTGACCTGGATCATGGCCGTCAGCTCGGCCATCCAGCCCCGGGTGGGGTGCTTCTTGCACCGGGCGACGATGTGGCTGCCGTTGCGGTAGGCCATGACGAAGATGGCCAGGAACAGCCCCAGGCCGACGAACCCGTGGAAGGCCAGCACCTCGAAATAGATGCTGTGGGCGTTGTGCATGTCCTCGGGCACGGGGGCGTACTGCGACCAGGCGTGCTCGACGCCGAACACGCCGAACCCGCCGCCCATGATGGGGTTGTCGATGGCCAGGTTCAGGGCCATGGTCCACGCATTGATGCGCGACATGGCCGAGGCGTCTTCCTCGTAGGTGTTCAGGGTGTCCAGGCGGTCAAAGTACTTGTCGGGCATGAAGCTGAACACGGCGCCGACGATGACCACCAGGGCCAGGGCGCTGATCAGCTTCTTCTTCGACTTGAACCACATGACCAGGACCATGGCCCCCATGGCCAGGAAGGCGCCGCGGGAATAGGACGCCACCACGGAAAAGAACATCACCGGCAGGGCGCCCATCATGGCCCAGCGGACGAACTTGTGGGGCGCGTGGTTCATCAGGTAGACGCCCAGGGGAATGACCATGATGGTGGCCAGGGCCAGGGCGTTGTTTTCCTCGATCAGGCTGCTGGGCGGGCCATAGATGCGGTGGCTGCCGCCGGTCAGGATGGTGAAGATGCCGCCCTTGATGGCGAAGAAGCCGATGGACAGGAAGATGACCCACGACATGGCCTCGACGCGCTTGCGGTCGTTGATGAGGATCGTCGTCATGAAGGTCATGACCAGGATCTTCGTCACCTCCTTCCACTTCAGGAAGGCGTCGTCGGGCATCCAGGCGAAGGCCGTGGTGACGGACATCCACACCAGCAGCAGCAGGATCAGGACGTTGATGGTGTTCAGCGGCAGGGCCTTGGATTCCTTGGAGACGAACCAGGCCACCATGGTCAGCGCGGCGATGATGAAGGCGAACGGGAAGGAATAGGCGAAGCCGTAGGTCAGCCGGTGGGGGTTCATGTAGGACACCCAGCTGAACATCAGCACGCCCACATGCGGCTTCATCAGGATGACGGGCAGCATGGCGAAGATGAAGGCCGCGACGACGATGCTTCGCATGGGTCTCGGTCCCCTCTATCCGTTCGCGGCGGCGGCTCAGGACCCACCGGCCACCGGTTCACGCTGGACCACGCACAGGATCCACCCCTTCAGCACGTCCAGCATGGGCACCGCGTCCAGCAGGTTCTCGTAGTGGCAGCCCAGGTAGAACAGGGGGCGGCTGAACAGGAAATAGCTGGGGTACTGGGTCAGGCGCTGGATCTCGACGATGCGGAACCCGTTGGCGGCGCTCAGGCGCCGGATGTCGCGGAACGTGTTGGCGTTGTAGCAGGTGGGGAAGGTGTCGCGCTCGTCCCGGCCGGACACGTACTTGACCACCTTGCCATGGGCCTTGTTGGGCACGATGGAGGCGAAGATGGAGGCATAGTCGTAGCGGTTGGGCGTCAGGAACACATAATGGCCGCCGGGCCGCAGCACCCGGGCCAGCTCGCGGAAGGCGCCGTCGGCGTCCTCCACGTGCTCCATGACGCTGCGGGAATAGGCCAGGCTGATGGAGCCGTCGGCGATCAGCGGCATGTCCGACACGCTGGCCTGGAACAGATCCAGGCCCTCCACCTGCTCGTCGAACTCGATCAGGTCGATGCCCACCAGGCGGCTGGCCCGCCCCTGCAGCTTGCGCAGGTTGGGCGCGCCATAGCCGCAGCCCACGTCCAGCACCGCCCCTTCCGGGTCCAGGTACTTTTCGATGCGCGCTTCCAGCTGGCGGTAGGGATGGGGCCGCGTGTCGCTGGGGAAGTAGTAGTCGATCTGGTCCTGGACGTCGGAGAACGGACCCACCCGCTTGCGCTGCGCACTGGAAGAAGACGTCATGACTGCGGACTCTTTCCTTCGGTTCAAGGACTTGATACCGCCCGTGAGGGGGGATCGTACACGAACGGGGCGCCCTTTGGAATCATAAGGTTACGGGGCGAGGTTACGGCCCTTTCGCGGCTCAGTGGCCGCCACTGGCGCGGACCGCCACGCCATAGGCGGTGTCCATCAGGCTCTTGCCCAGCAGGGCCTGCATGGGCTTGTGGTCCCAACTGCCGTTGGTTTCCAGGAACACGGGGCCGTCGGCGTTCACCGCGATGTCCCAGCCCAGGGACCGCACGAAGGGCAGGAATCGGTGGGCCCGGCAGGCGTCGGCCAGCACCTTGTCCCAGTGGGGGATGATGGTGCCGGCGATGCGGATGCCGCTGTCGGGGTGGTTGGGCCCGGCCGGCTTCAGGTGGCCGTCGATGGCCTCGCCCACCTCGCCCGTCTCCAGGTTCACCAGGGCCCGGGCGCCGTAGTTGTCGACCATGCGCGAGCCGGTGCCGACCCGCAGGTAGGCGCCGATGATGTCCACCCGCGGCGGTTCGGCCAGCATGGTCACCACCCGCACGGCGTTGACGGAGGCATGGTTCAGGCCGTCCAGCACCGGGTGCTGGCGCACCTTTTCCTGGATCAGGTAGCCGTATTCCGCCGCCGCCACCTGGGCGAAGAAGCCGTCGAAGGATTCCGCCTTGCCGTTGCTGTAGGTCACCTGGTCCGACGGGCCGTCGTAGGAATCCACCACCATCACGCCGATGCCCTTCTGGCCCCGCATGGGCTTCAGCACCGACGGGCCCTTGTCGGCCAGCAGCTTGCGCAGGTCGTCGGCGCCGGTGAAGGGGCTGCCGTCGCGCAGGAACCCGGTTTCCGGATGGAACACCCCGTGGCACAGGGGCACGGGAATGCCCACCGACGAGAAGTACTGGGAAAACATCCACTTGTTGAAGGGGATCACACCGCCGGCCGGCGGGTTCAGGCGCCGCACCAGCTGGTAATAGGGCACGTTGCCCACCCAGTCCCAGTTGCGCCCGGCGTCCAGGCCGAATTCGTAGTATTCCTCGGGCGTGAAGCCCTGCTGGCGGGCCCGGGCCATGGCCGCCACCTCGGCCAGCAGCGGCCTGGGCGGCGATTCCCGATAGCCCTTGGCCGCCTCGTGGGCCTCGCGCATCTGTCGGAAGGTGTTCAGGATCTTGGCGATCATGGGTTTCCCCTGGGGTGATTCCTGCGGCGCCCACACCATGAATCAGGTGAATGGGAAATGCCAGGGTCTCGGGAGTTCGCGGCCATGGCGGTCAGCTCCTGCCCTCCAGCTCCCGGCCCACCTGCACCACCCGGTCGCGGAACAGGTCCATGTCGGACAGGCGGGTGCGGTGGTTGGTGATGGCCACGCGGATGGCATAGCGCCCGCCGATGCGGGTGGAGGACGGCACGGCGAACCCTTCCTCCTGCACCTGCAGCACGATGGCGGCGTTCAGGGCGTCCAGGGCCGCGTCGTCCAGCCCCCCCTGCCCCACATAGCGGAAGCAGCAGATGTTCAGGCCGGCGGGGGTCATCAGTTCCAGGTCCGGGTCGCCGGTCACCAGGTCGGCCAGGCGGGCGGCCTGGCGGCAGTTGTCCGATACCTTGCGGCCCAGTTCGTCGGTGCCGTAGTGGTTGATGGTGAACCACACCTTCAGGGCCCGGAAGCCCCGCGACAGGTCCAGGCCATAGTCGCAGTACCAGGGCTCGCCGCCCGAAACGCCGCGGGTGGTGGCGGCCAGGTAGTCGGGCCGGGCGGCGAAGGCGGCCCGGTGCACGGCCTCGTCACGGAACAGCACGCAGCCCACGTCGTACTGCACGTACATCCACTTGTGGAAGTCGAAGGCCAGCGAGTCGGCCCGCTCGATGCCGTTGGTGTAGGCCCGCCACGGGTCGTCGGCCAGCCGGGCCCAGGCGCCGAAGGCCCCGTCCACGTGCAGCCACAGGTCGAATTCGGCGCAGATGTCGGCCACGGCGTTCACGTCGTCGCCCCCGGCCGTGTTCACCGTGCCCACGGTGGCGATGGCGCAGAACGGTTGCCGGCCGGCCGCCAGGTCCTCCTGCACCATGGCCCGCAGGCGTTCGGGCACCAGGGCGTGGTTGGCGTCCACCGGCACCGGGCGCAGCCAGTTGGCGCCCACGCCCATGATCTCCAGGGCCTTGGTGTTGGCGCTGTGGGCCTCGGCCGAGGCATAGGCCACCAGCTGCGGCCCCTGCTCCATCCCGGCCTTGCGCAGGCCCGCCCCCACCTTGCCCACCCGGGCCGCCGACAGGGCCAGCAGGGTGGCCGACGAGGTGCCGCCGGTGAGGATGCCCGACGCCCCCTCGGGAAAGCCGAAGATGCCCCGGGCCCATTCGATGACCTGGCGTTCCACGTAGACGGCGCCGTGGTCGCGGCCGCCGCAGTTGCTGTTCATGGTGGCGGCGCACAGTTCGGCCAGCATGCCGGCCGGGTTCCCGGTGCCATGGACCCAGCCGAAGAACCGCGGATGCCCGTTGCCCGTGGCGTGGGGCAGGATCATCTCCTTGAAGTCCGCCACCACGCCGTCCAGGGGCCGGCCGGGGCCGGGGGCCGGGCCGGTCAGGCGGGCCTTCACGGCGTCCGGAACCGGCGTCCAGGCGCGGCGGTCGGGCAGCGTTTCCATATAGTCGATGCAGTCGTCCAGCAGGGCGTGGGCGGTCTGGCGGAACGCCCCCCAGTCCGCCGGGTCCAGGGACCGGTCCGCTTCGGTGGTCTTCTTCCCCGAATGGCTCATGGACTCTTCTTTCCTGTCACTAAACCTGGGTGGCCGGATACAGCAGCATCACCAGCCGTTCCAGTTTCTCGATGGCCCGCAGGGCATCGGCGATTTCCGATTGGCGCGAGGCCTCCTGGCTCTGGTCGCCGGAAAAGCCCACGGTGGTGAAGTAGCGCGCGCCGATGACGAACCGCAGCACCGCCGGCGCGTCGGCCGTTTCGGCCCGCAGCTCCACGGCCTGGCCGATGTGGGCGGCCTGGCGCAGCAGCACGCGGTCGGGCCGCGACAGGTTGTCGAAGCGGCCGCTCATGTCGGCGTTCAGCAGGGTGAACAGTTCCTGGCACTGGCCGGCGGTCAGGCCGTGGCCCAGCCCGTCCAGCACCGAGAAGCAGACGATGGAATGGGCATAGGACAGGCCGTCGCTGGCATCCTGGTCGCGCAGGTCCACCAGGTCCTGTTCCAGCACCGAAAAGTGGCGGCTGGCCTCCAGGCGCGACACCAGGGTTTCCTGGGCCCGGCGCAGGTCGTCGCGCTTGCGCTCCAGGGGCAGGTTGGAAAACATCTGCTCCTCGGCGAAGGCCGGGATCCAGCGCAGGGCCGAGCCGAAGGCGAACACCGGCCCCTCCATGACCGGCAGGCGGCGGCGCCACCAGGCGCTCCAGCTGCCCGAATGGCTGGCCGCCGGGGCGGCGCCCAGCAGGGCCGCCACGGTTTCCAACCGCGACCGCAGGGCCGCCGGCACCACCAGGGCACCCGAGAACGGCGGCCCGGTGAAGAACTTGGAGCCCGTCACCTGCACCATGTGGCCGGCCCGCACCAGGTCGCCCAGGGCCCGCGGCGCGGTGCGGAACTGGCAGGCATCGACCACCACGTCCATGTTGTCGCCCTCGGCGGCCAGCAGGTCGTCCAGGAAGTCGGGCGACGGGGCGTCCAGGCCGGTCTTGGAGGCGATCACCACGTGCTGCAGCACCCGGCGTCCGTGGATCCGGGCCGAGGCGGCGCAGGTCCGGATGTCGGCGGCGATGTCGGCCGCCGGACGGGCGTGGCCTGCGGTGTCGCGGATGGGCACGCTTTCCGTTTCCGACGACCGGTGGGGCCACACTTCCGTGCCCTTTTCCACCGGGATGCCGGCGATGCCCAGGTCGTCGAAATAGCGCCCCTGCCCCGCCAGCACCACGCCGCGCCCCGTTTCCTCGGGCGCCACCAGGATGTTCAGCAGGTCCTTGCCGCCCTCGGCCGACAGGGCGAACAGCACCGCCAGCAGTTCCGTGTCGGTGCCGGAGGGGGCCAGGATCACGTCGGCCTCGTCCTCGGTCAGGCCGAACATGGCCAGCAGCTCGCCGCCCACGGCGTCGATGAAGCGGTCCGACAGGCGCCGGCCCCGCACGTCGTCGCCGCGGCAGAAGATCACCCCGGCACGGCGGATGGCATCGCACAGGGCGAAGCCATAGTCGCTGATGCTGGACGCGGTGGAGGACGAAAAGTGCACGGCCTCGGGCCGGGGCCGGGGCACGGTGCCATAGCGGTTGAAGCCGGTGGCCGGGTCCACGGCCAGGCGGGTGTCGCCGAAGGAGACGAGCTGCCGTTCCATGGGCAGGGCCAGGGCGGCGCCCACGCCGCCCATGTCCAGGTCATCGGGATGGTCGTCGAAGGCCTTGGCCAGGGCCCCGGCCCGGGGCGCCAGGGCATGGTGGCGCCGGGCCAGCCAGGCCAGCACCGGGGCGCTGAAGGCGCCGTCATCCAGGGCCTTGGCGATGTCGGCCGGCAGCAGGTCGGCCAGGTAGGCCCGGTCGTCGTCCGGCAGGGCCGCCACCAGGGCCTGGCCGTGCAGCCAGGCGGACTTCAGGGCGATCAGGACTTCCGCCTCCGACGCCCCCATGTTGTCCACCAGGGACGCCAGTTCCACGCCCCAGCGCACGGCCGCCGCCAGGCCCGCCGGCGCGTCCAGCAGGTAGGGCGACACCTGGATCATGGTTCCCGACGCCACCACGAAGGGCCGGTCGCCCAGCGTGCCCAGGGCGATGTTCACCGGCGAGAACGGCAGCAGCGCCGCCATGGCCGGGTCCGACAGCAGCAGGGTGCGCAGGTAGGGGTGCGGCACCACCGTGCCCGGCGTGCGTTCGGGCAGGTGGGCGATGCGGTTGATGGCGATGCCCAGCCGCCCGCCCACGCGGTGCAGCAGACCCGACAGGATCTGCGAGCGGTCGACCGAAAGATGTTCCGTTTCCTGTCGTTGCATGGGTCTTGCCCTTTCCGTCAGGAACCTTGCCCAAAAATGCCACGGAGTTCCGCCGCCACAAAGTCCCGGAAGTTGTACCAGGCCAGGCGTCGGTCGCCGGGAAAGGAGAAATCGGTATGGATGCGCGGGTCCAGGAACCGGCCCAGGAACAGGGCCAGGGTGCCCAGCTTGGCCCCCGCCCCCACGTCGCGCCGGCGCAGCACGTTGACCAGGTGGGCCACCTCGCCGGGCCAGGGATCGCGCAGCACCACGCCGGGGCGCATCTTCACGTCGCCGAAATCCGTGCGCCCGTCCAGGAACCATTCGGCCTGCAGGCGCGGGAAATCCACCCCGGCGTGGATGTCCAGGTGCAGGGCCTGCCAGTAGCGGAAGTTGATCTCGATCAGGTAGAAGGCGCCGGTGGCCTCGTCCAGGCGGTATTCCACCATGGCGCAGCCCTGCCAGCCCAGGTGGGCCAGGCGGCGCACGGCGTCCTCGGCCACCTGGGGGATCCAGCAGGATTCCCGCAGGCTCATGGTGCCCTTGCTGTGCGGCAGGGCGTGCAGGTCGCGCGAGCAGGTGACGGCCAGGGCCTTGCCCTGGTGCATCAGCGCCGACACCCCGATCTGGCGGCCCGGGCAGCCTTCCTGCACCAGGGCCTTGGGCCAGGTGCGGGCGAAGGCGGCCAGGGTTTCCGGCACCTTGTCGCGGGACGGCACGTAGGCGAAGCCGCTGTCCTCCAGGTTGCCGCCGGCGCCCAGGGCGTGTTCGGCCTTCACGTAGTAGCCGCCGGGCAGGTCCGGCAGGTCCGGTTCGGTGGTTCGGGTCAGGTCCACGACCCACGACCGGGGGTGGTTGTCCAGCAGGCCCAGGGCCGGGTCGGCGGCGGCATAGGCCTCGTACACGGCGCACTTGCTGAACCGGGGGAAGATCAGGTCCGGATCGCCGGCCACGGGCAGCAGGGGCTTGAACTCGTCGAACGCCGACTGCACGGCGTGCAGCAGGCCCGACGTGGGCACGATCATGCGGATGGCGTGGCGGGCCACATAGGCGCGCAGCCACGGCAGGAAGGCGGCGTCGGCATAGGGCGGGTGGACCGCCGAATGGCGGGCCAGGGCCGATTTCAGGCCGATGGCGTCGGCCGCGTGGGACACGGCGTGGGTCTCGTACCCGGCCCGCCCCAGGGAGCGCAGGGCGGCCAGGGGCGCCCGGGCCTGCACGTCGGGAACCAGAACCGCCGTCACCGGTCGTCCTCCGCGGTCAGGTCCCACACACCGGGGCCGGCCGGCGTCAGGGGCCAGGCCAGGCCGTCGGCGGACCGGTCGGCGCCGAACCGGCGGCGGCCCAGGGACGTGCGGGTGGTCAGGGTGGCCACGGGGCGGAAACCGGCCGCCAGGTGGCCCTTCAGGGCCGGCGTGTTGCCGCCTTCGACGGCGCCCAGCAGCAGACGGGTTTCCGTGTGGTGGGTGGCCACCGAGATCACCGCCTTCAGGCCGGCCACGAACAGCCCCTTGCGGCGGTGGCCGGGGTGCACGTAGACGGAAAAGTGGGTGGCCGTGTGGGGCGGAAAGCGCACCGTGTGACCCACGGACCCGAACCGGGCCTGGTCCTGTTCCGGGCGGATCCAGGCAATGAAGGCCAGTTGGCCGTCGATCACCCGGGTGACGCACAGCTTGCCCTCGGCCAGGCTGTCCTCGGCCCCGGCCAGGAAGGCCGCCCGGTCGTGCCAGCGTTCGGTGGGTTCGAACCGGTCCAGGTCGTCGCGGGCGTTGACGCGGAAATCGTCGGGCGGCGGCGGGGCCACCGGTTCGGCCCGCAGGGGCACGCCCACCAGGTGCAGGGTCCGGTCCTCGTGCAGCCAGCGGACCAGGGCGTTGTTGCGCCCGTGGTGCAGGAACCAGGCCGGAGAGAAGCGTTTGATGGCGGCCATGGGATCAGCGCCGGAACATGCCGGTGGCGCCGCTCAGCTCGGCCGAGAACTCGGAGAGCGAGATGCCCTCCCCGTCCATCAGCCGGCGCAGGGCCAGGGGGTTGGCGCCGGTCCCGTTGGCGCCCTGGTCGGTGGTGGTGGCGCTTTCGATGCCGGCCTCGGCCAGCACCGGGTACAGGTCGGGCGAATACTCGCCGCTGGGATAGCAGAAGTGGACCAGGGGGTTGGGGGCGATGCCGGCCAGGGCGGCGCTGTTCTCGGCCAGCTCGCGGGCCAGGCGGGCCGGATCGCCAACGCAGGAATCGTGGTTGTGGGTGTGCAGCTGGATGTCCAGCCCCTGGCGGCCCCAGTCGGCCAGCTCGTCGGGGGTCATCAGGTCGAACACCCGGTTGCGCACCAGGTCCGCCCAATCCAGGCCGCCGGCGGCGGCCAGGCGGCCCAGCAGGGCCAGGCGGGCGTCCCGGTCGGGCAGGGCGTCGATGCGCGCCACCAGGGCGTCCACCAGGTCGCCGCCGTGGGCCTTCAGGGCGGCGGCCAGCTCGGCGCCCTCGGTGGCCAGGAAGCGGTCCCGCGCCGTGGCGTCCAGGTGCCCGGCCAGGTAGCGGGCGGCCACGGAATAGACCGGCTCGCCGGCCAGGATGGGCCGGGTATAGGCGTACAGCGTGGCCGGATAGCCGAACTCCTTCAGCGCCGGCAGCATGTGGCGGTAGGTGCCGTACCAGCCGTCGTCGATGGTGAGGACGCAGGTCTTGCGACCCACGGTACCGGCCCGCCAGCGGGCCATGCCCTCGGTCAGCGACACCACCTCGTAGCCCCGGTCGCGCAGGTGGGCCAGGCGGGCCCGGAAGGTGCCGGGGCGCATGAACAGCATGCTGCCGAAGTGGCCGGGCCCCAGCCAGATGCCGTGGTAGCACAGGATGTTCAGGCGCGGTTCGCCGCCCCAGCGGCGGGCCACGGGGGACAGGGCGCCGTCAATCAGGCCGAAGGCGAGCCGTCGCATGGAGATGGCTGACATGGGAAAACCGGTTTCCGATCCGCGCCCGGTCGGCTCAGGCCAGCCAGTGGCCGAGGTCGCGCCCCAGCAGGGCCCCCAGGCGCGCCACCGGTTCGGCCATGTCGGCGCGCAGGCGCTGGCGCAGGCTGTCGGGCATGGGATCGCGGGGCGTGAACTTGGTGTTGGCGTCCTTGATCTTTTCCTTCAGGCCGTGGCGCCAGGACGCCGGAATGACTTGGCTGGCCGTGGTCACCCAGTCGGGCGTCTTGCGCATGAACGACATCAGGGCCCGGTTGCGCACCTGCTTGTTGGGGTTCACCACCTTGAAGTCGGGCGTGAAGTCCGGCGCCACGCCCAGCCATTCCAGCACCTTGCGGTATTCGCCGGGCAGGTCCTTCTTGAAGTCGTCGAACAGGATGAAGTGCAGCTGCTGGCGCGGGAAGGTGTCCAGAAAGCGGCGGATCTGCGGCTCGAAATCGGCCATGGCCTGGTAGTCCAGGATGGTGTTCATGGGGCACTTTTCGGGGATGCGCCGGCCCGCCCGGCGATCCTCCTGGGCGTCGTAGGCGTCGGCGAAGTTCTCCAGGTCCTCATAGCCCTCGAACACCAGCTGGGAATGGTGCGACGGCAGGAACTGCAGCGGATTGCGCAGCTGGATCAGGATCTTGGCATCGGGGTTGAAGGCCCGGATGTTGGCCGCGGCGTTGCGCGAGCACATGTAGAACACCGAACCCTCGCCCTGCACGGCCTCGGTGCGGCCGGCGAACCAGGACAGGAAGTTCTCCTCGGTGCGCGGCTTGTAGGGTGCCTCGAACAGGTCGTCGCAGAAGTAGTTGAGCTCCTTGGGGCCCATGTGGATGTCGGGATGCTGGTCCAGATAGGAGTCCATGGCCGTCGTGCCGCATTTGGGCGCGCCGGCGATGAAAAAGCTGGGCTGTTTCATTCTGATCCGTCCTTGCGTGGTTCCGACCCGGTACGCTGTTCCGGAGCCCTTGGCGACACCTTCTCGCGCCGCGTGGATTCGCTCCGTAGTATTTATCAGTCCGTTCGCTTTGTCACGTTGGCATAGGCGGTTACCAGCGCAAACGGGAACGAAGGATGAGGAAGATCTGCCGCTCGGGCCCCTCGGGCCGGCCCCGCGCCCACCAGATGGCCAGGGACAGCAGAACATAGACGGTGGCGCCCACCGCGCTGTCCATGGCCAGGGTGGCGGCCGGCAGGTCCAGGCCGTCCAAGTGGGTGGCCTTGACCGCGGCCCACATGGCCGCCGTGGGCAGCAGGCGCCAGAACAGCACGCCCATGGACGCGCCGAAGGTGACCGGGCTGACCATGCCCAGGATCAGGAACGACAGGGGCACCAGTGCCAGGCCCACGTATAAGCGGCCCACGGCCACCCCCTCGATCCCGCCGTGGGTCGCCATCAGCGGCAGCAGGGCGGCCAGGGCGGCCAGCTGCAGGGCCCGGATGCCGGTCAGCACCTTGGCCTTGCCGATGACCAGCAGCAGCGGCTGCAGGCTGAGCAGGATGCTGGCCAGGCTGCCGAACAGGGACAGCCAGACCATCAGCGGCACGGCCTCCAGCCACTTCCAGCCGAACACCGTGACCACCAGGTCGTGGGCCACCACCGACATGCCGACGCCGAAGGGCAGGCAGAACAGGGCCACCGTGTCCAGCACCCGCAGGTAGTTCTTGGCCAGGGCCGCCGGGTCCTCCTTCAGGCGCGCCAGCACCGGGTAGACGCCGCGGGTCATGGGAATGACGAATTCGGTGGACGGCGTCAGGCTCATGTCCGACGCGATGTGGTAGCTGCCCATGCGCGACGCCCCCACCAGGCCGCCGACGATGAATTCGTCCAGCCGCTGGTTGCCGTAGCGCATGATCTCGATGGCCAGAACCCATTGCGAGAACGACCACAATTCGCGCAGGCTGCGCAGGCAGAACCGGGGCCGGTAGGAATGCATCACATAGCTGATGGCCACGCCCCCCAGGCGCCCGGCCAGCATGCCCCACACCAGGCCCCAGTAGTCCCGCAGGACCACCACCAGGGTCACGGCCAGACCGAAGGAAAGCAGCTTCTTGTAGATCTGGAACCGGAAGTCGCGGGCGAAGTCCAGGTCGCGGCGGTACATGACGATGCCGATGTTTTCCAGCCCCCCGGCCAGGGCCCGGAAGCCCAGCACCTGGATCACCGGCACCACCCGCGGTTCCTGGAAATAGTCGGACGCGAAGGGCGCGGCCAGGAACACCAGACCGGCCAGCACGGCGCCCTTCAGCACCTCGAAGGTCCAGGCGGTGTCGTAGTCGTCCCGCGTGGGGTTTTCCTTGCGGATCAGCGCCAGGTCGGGCCCGGTCAGGGTGAACACCTCCAGGAAGCCGACCAGCAGCAGGGCCATGGCGACCACGCCGAAATCGGCCGGCACCAGCAGGCGGGCGAACAGCACCGTGCTGACCAGGCCGATGCCCTTGACGGCCCAGCGCATGGCCACCATCCAGGCGGACCCGCGCAGCAGCTCGCGCCCGGCATTGTGGGATTCGAACGCCTTGGTGGGCAGTTCCTGGTTCGGTTTGTCTTCAGGCCCGTCGGCCATGGGATTGTTCCCGGCTCAAGCGCCGCCGGTCGGGACGCACAGGCGCCCCTTCAGGTCGGCGACGATGCGCGGGGCCGTGTGGCCGTCCCACAGGTCCGGCTTTTGGCCGGTGGGCCAGTCGCCGGCCATCACCTTGGCCGCCGCCGCCGCCAGCTCGGCCGGCGGCACCAGGCGGTTGGAACCCTGGCTGACCGTGATCGGCCGTTCCGTGGTGTCGCGCAGCGTCAGGCAGGGGATGCCCAGGTAGGTGGTTTCCTCCTGGATGCCGCCGGAATCGGTGACCACCATCTTGGCCTCGCGCACCAGGCCCATGAAGCGGATGTAGCTCATGGGCTCGGTCAAATGGATGCCCGGCGCCGCCTCCAGCTTCGACCACAGGCCGAAGGCGTCCAGGTTCTTGTGCGTGCGGGGGTGCACGGCGAACACCAGCGGCAGGTCGGCCGCCAGGGCGGTCAGCGAGTCCACCAGGCCGCCCAGCACCGCCTTGTCGTCCACGTTGGACGGCCGGTGCAGGGTCATCACGCCGTAGGCGCCCGGGGTCAGGCCCAGGGAGTCGTAGGTGCGCTCGGCCTCGATCCGCGGGCGCATCAGCTCGTAGGAATCGATCATGATGTTGCCGACGCGCACGATGTGTTCCTCGGGCACGCCCTCGTGGCGCAGGTTCTCGTCGGCGTCGGGCGACGGCGTCCACAGCAGGTCGGCGATCACGTCGGTGAGCAGGCGGTTGATCTCTTCCGGCATCTTGCGGTCGCGGCTGCGCAGGCCGGCCTCAAGATGGGCCACGTTCAGGCACAGCTTCTTGGCCGCCACGGTGCAGGCCATGGTCGAGTTCACGTCGCCCACCACCACGGTCCAGGCCGGCGGCGCCTCCATCAGGATCTTTTCATAGGCCACCATCACCCGCGCCGTCTGCTCGGCGTGGGTGCCGCTGCCCACCCCCAGGTGGATGTGGGGCTTGGGCAGGCCCAGGTCGTCGAAGAAGGCGTCCGACATGTTGGCGTCGTAGTGCTGGCCCGTGTGGACGATCAGCGGCTCGCACCAGTCCTCGGCCGCCAGCGCATGGTACAGCGGCGCCACCTTCATGAAATTGGGACGGGCGGCGGCGATCAGGTGGATGGTGGCGCGCGGCATGCGCGGTGCCCTCCTTGGTCTGGGGGCCTTGTTATACCGGCCGTCAGTCCCGCCGGTCCACCGACGATTTATGACCGAATTCCCTGTTCCGGGCGCCGGAAGGCCCGACCCGCACCCGGAGTCCGCGCGGCCCTCAGGCCTGGACAACCGCTCGACAATACAGCAAAATCATTACGAAACCAGAACGGATTGGGGGCGGGGCCCAATGAAGGAAGAAAACGACGATTCGGCGAAGAAAGCGCCGAAGCGCAAAGCCATCCAGGTCGCCCGTGAAAAATGGGGCGGCAACTGGCGACCGCCCCTGGATCCGGGGGAAAAGGAAAACCGCGACCGCTACATCCTGCAGCGGCGCCTGCGCCGGCGCATGGAACTGGGCCTGATCCGCACGGTCATCCTGTCGCTGATCGGCGCCGTGGTGCTGTACATCTACCTGCGGTCCACCCTGGCGCCCGACGGGCTGCAGGGTTTCATCGGCCGCAACCCGCCGTTCCTGCCGCTGATCCTGGTCAGCCTGTTCCTGTTCTGGATCGGCCTGTCCGGCGCCTGGACCGGCTATGCCGCCGCCCAGTCGCGCCTGCCGACGCCGACCCTGGCCGTGTGGACCCTGGGATCGGCCTTCGCGGCGGCCCTGCTGGGCATCCTGGCCTTCGGCGCCGACGACCTGCTGGACCTGGTGGCCCCCGTGGCGCCGGGCGGGCTGGACGCCCTGGTGGTGGGCCTGCTGGGGCGGGTGATGAAATCCCACCTGTGGTCGGAAATGACCCTGCGCATCGTCCGCCTGGCGGCCCTGTCGGCCCTGCCCATCCTGGCCGTGGCCGCCGCCCTGGCGGCCTTCCGCCGGCTGACGGACCATTTCGAGATCACCGGCCGCGACCGCCTGAACCTGCTGCTGGTCAGCTATGGCTACTACGTGGTCAAGGTGCTGCCGTGGATGGTGCTGGCCCTGTTCGTGGGCCTGGCGCCGGCCAGCCAGGGCGGCCCGGCGGCGCTGATGATCGGCGGCATCCTGGGCACCCCGGTGGCCTGGGTGCTGCTGCTGGCCTGGCTGCTGCTGGTGGCCGCCAACGCCGCCGCCTTCGCCACCGGCCACAAGGACCGCCAGCGCCTGCGCCGGGTGCTGCTGCTGACCCTGGCCGCCCTGCCCGTGGGCCTGATCATGGCCTACCTGGGCACGGCCGGCGAGCGGGCCTTCGACGGCGTGCCGCTGACCGGCCTGGACCGCATCCTGGGGGCCACCTGGTCGCCCCTGTCGCTGCTGGAAACCCTGGTGCGGTGGTGCTGGTTCCAATTGGCGGCGGTGGCCGTCCTGGCCTTCGGCGTGCGCGCCTTCATGATGCCCCGCAAGACCCTGGAGCATAAGCCCCAGTACCAGCAGATCTCGGCCGAGGACATGCTGTAGGCACCCGGATTCAGGACACCTTCAGGCGGTCCAGCAGGTATTCCAGGGTGCAGATGCGCGCGAAGTGGGCCGGGTCGTTCACCCGGTCCACCCGGAAATAGCGCGACAGGCGGGGAAACGCCGGATCCACCACCGCGGCCACGTAGCCGGGCCCCAGCAGGTAGGGCCAGCCGGCCCGGGTGCGCCGCCGCAGGCGGTAGCTGTAGCGGCGCAGGATCGGCGGCCGAGCCAGGGTGGTCCAGTCCTTCACCACCCGCTTCAGGGGCGGCGGGCCGGAAAAATCGTGGCCGTAGTCCGACGCATAGGCGGCCAGGGCCGGGTCGACGGCATGGATCATGGCGGCCTCGAACCGGCCGTGGTTCTTCAGGCCGATGGGCACGTCGTTGGCGGCCGGCACCACGGCGGCGTCGATGAACGGCGTCAGGCTCCACCCCAGGCGGTTGTTGACCCCGTTGTTGCGGCCCATCCAGAAACGGCAGCGGAACCCGGCGTACAGGAATTCCACGTCGCGCCGCGACAGCACGTCACCCGACACCCCGGCCGTGCGGCCCAGCTTGTCGGCCATGGTCCGCAGGTAGCGGCCGCCGTGGAACGGGCCCGCGCACACGGCCGGATCGAATCCCGAATAGAAGCAGTTGGCCAGGTCCAGGGTGCTGACCGGCCGGTCGGGCAGGTAGAAGAAGTTGCGGAACACCTCGCCGCCGCCGCCGTTCAGCATCAGCACCCCGCCGGCGCAGCGGCTGGCCCGGGTTTCCAGGTCGGTGCCGTTCTCGAACAGGCCGTCGGGGGGATGGCCCTGGAAGGGCGCGAAGTTGTCGGCCACCACCTGGGCCAGGCGCTCGGGCGTGATGCGCGGCGCCAGGCCCTTGTCCTGGTGCTTCAGGGCAATCCCCTCCCCCTCCGTCACCGCCCGGGCCACCCGCACGTCGGCCGACTGTTCGCTGCCGTAGACGTGCACGTGGGGGGTGACCCCCTGTTCCCGCAGCAGGGCCAGGGTGAGGCGCGAGTCGTAGCCGCCGGACAGGGCCGTATCCACCTTCCCGCCGAACGCGGCGGCGATGGCCCGGAAGTAGCGGCGCAGCGGGTCCAGCACCCGGTCCAGGTGGGCGGCCTCGTCCCCCCGCCGGGCCGGCGGGGGCGCCACGGCGGGCGCCGGCAGGGGGGCCACGGCTTCCGCCCCCCGCGCCGCCAGGGCCCAGCCCCGGGTACTGTCCAGCAGCGACACCTCGTGGAACAGGGTCTCGCCGCCATAGGTGGCGCCCTGGAACACGTACTCGTAGACGCACTGGTCGCGCAGCGTCAGGCGTTCCGCCGCCCGGGCCACGGCCAGGAAGGAACTGGAGATCACCGACATCCCGGTGTCGTGCCACACCGGATAGGTGCCCATGCGGTCGGTCCACAGGGTCACCTTGCCGTCCACGGCGGCGATCAGGCAGAAGGTGCCGAACAGGGCGTTGGGGTCCAGGGTACCGCCCCGCAGGTCGCCGTGCAGGCGGGCCAGGGCGTCGGCCCCCCGGCCATCGCGGTACAGCAGCGAACCCGTGGCGACGCAGAAGTCGCCGTCCCCGCCGGGCGGCATCCACACGTTGGGGGCATCGTCGGTCTGCTTGGCATAGACGCGCAGTTCAACCCCCGGGGCCGACAGGGCCACCGGCGCCCCGTGACCCTGGTCGGCCATGTCCGCCGACAGGGCGGCCAGGCGCGCCGCCAGGCGGTCGGGGACGTCGTCGCGCAGCAGGAAGAAGGCACCCATGGGCTGGCCCGCCCCTTGTTCACGATCCGGCGGCCGTCGGCACCCGGCCCCCGCGGGGCGACCACTCTAATGGCCCCGCGCGCGCCTGTCGACGGCCCTGGGAATTTCCCCCCGCGCCGCAAAAAGGGTTTCGGATTCAAGGCAATACCGGTTAGATTCGAACGGCGGCGGCAGCGCGCGGTCGCCCTGAACCGGGAAGCTTTGCCACAGCACGGATTCCGCCAGCACCCGCCTTGCCGACGACCGTGGATACCAACAACCGCATGACGTCCATCGCGCACGAGGCCGAGACCCCCCAGCCCGCACCGGGCGCGGAGTCCCTTCTCCCTGATCCGCTGGCCCCCGATCCGCTGGCCGAGCCCCCGCACCGGCGGGCCACGGACACACCCGATTCCCCGCGCCTGGACGCCCTTCGGGCCCAGTGGCGGCCGCTGATCGGCCTGCTGCTGCTGCTGCTGGCGGCCATCACCGGCCTGTACTGGGACACGGCCCGGTCGATGATCGAGATCTGGTACCGGTCCAAGACCTTCAACCACGGCTTCATCATCGCCCCCATCACGCTGTACCTGATCTGGGACCGGCGCCACCTGATCCTGACCCAGTCGCCCAAGCCGGCACCCCTGGGCCTGCTGCTGCTGGCCGGCTGCGCCTTCGGCTGGCTGCTGGGCGAGGTGACGGGCGTGGTGGCGGTGAAGCAGCTGGCCTATGTGATGATCCTGCAGGCCACGGTGTTCACGGTGCTGGGCTGGAACGTCACCCGGCGCATGGCCTTCCCCCTGCTGTTCCTGTTCTTCGCCGTGCCGGTGGGCGACTTCCTGGTGCCGCCCATGCAGGACATCACGGCCGACATCACCGTGAAGGGGCTGCAGCTTTCGGGCATTCCGGTCTATCTGGACGGGGTGTTCCTGTCCATTCCGTCGGGCAATTTCGAGGTCGCCGAAGCCTGCTCGGGCGTGCGCTACCTGATCGCCATGTTCGCCCTGGGCTGCCTGGTGGCCAACCAGTTCTACCGCGCCTGGTGGCGACGCCTGCTGTTCCTGGGCCTGTCCATCGTGGTGCCCATCTTCGCCAACGGCATCCGCGCCTACGGCATCGTCATCCTGGCCCACCTGTCGGACTACAAGCTGGCCGTGGGCATCGACCACATCATCTACGGCTGGTTCTTCTTCGCCCTCGTCATGCTGATGCTGCTGGGCCTGGGCATGACCTTCCGCCAGAAGGACATGATGTCCCTGGAATCGGAAACGGCCTATCGCCGCACGGCGGCGCGGGACGTGCCGGTGACGCCCTTCCACCACATGATCATGGCCAGCGCCGTGTCCGTCACCGTGCTGGCGGCGGCCCCGGCCTATGCCTCGTTCGTCGCCGCCTGGCACGCCGACCAGGTGGCCGGCGTGGTGCCCGAGCCCCTGGTGGCGGCGCCCTGGGCCCGCGACCGCGGGCCGTCGGACTGGACCCCCGAATACCCGGGCACGGACGCCAGCCTGTTCCGCCGCTACCGCAACGGCGACCGGGTGGTGGACCTGTACATCGCCTATTACGCCGTGCAGCGCGAAGGGGCCGAGGTGGTGTCGTGGATCAACCACCCGGCCCAGCCGGCGGAATGGCAGCGCGCCGCCATCACCACCGATCAGGTGGCCGTGGACGGCCAGGCCATGGACGTGCAGTGCCACCGCATCCTGGGCCGGCGCGGCGCCCGCCTGGCCCTGCAATGGTACTGGGTGGACGGCCGGTTCACGTCCAGCGCCCACCTGGCCAAGCTGCTGCAGGCCAAGGCCGTGCTGTTCGGCGGCAATGCCGCGGCGGCCGTCGTGGTGCTGTCGACGCCGGTACAGGAAGACAAGGACGAGGCCATCGGCGCCATGGCCAACCTGCTGGCGGCCGTGGGCGACCTGGACAGCCTGCTTGAACGCACGGCCGGGCGCCCCGGCCAGCGACCCCTCACGGAAACGGATCAGTAGCCATGTGCGGCATCACCGGGATTTTCGACACCCGCGGCAAGCGCGAGATCGACCGCGACCTTCTTGTGCGCATGAACGATTCCCAAAGCCACCGGGGACCGGACGAAACGGGCCTGCACGTGGAACCGGGCGTGGGCCTGGGCCACCGGCGCCTGTCGATCATCGACCTGGCGTCGGGCCAGCAGCCCATGGCCAACGACGACGGCTCGGTGGTCATCATCTACAACGGCGAGGTCTACAACTTCCAGGAGCTGTTCGAGGAACTGACGGCCCTGGGCTACAAGTTCAAGACCCGCTGCGACACCGAAGCCATCCTGCGCGGCTGGGAAGCCTGGGGCGAGGCCTGCGTCGACCGCCTGCGGGGCATGTTCGCCTTCGCCATCTGGGACCGCAACCGGGACTGCCTGTTCCTGGCCCGCGACCGGGTGGGCATCAAGCCGCTGTACTATGCCGAACTGCCCGACGGCACCCTGCTGTTCGGGTCCGAGATGAAGGCCCTGCTGGCCCACCCGGACCTGCCGCGCGAGATCGACCCGCGCGCCGTCGAGGACTACTTCGCCTACGGCTACATCCCCGACCCCCGGTCCATCTACCGCCACGTCCACAAGCTGGCGCCGGGCCACGTGATCCTGTACCGGCGGGGCGAGTCCATGCCGCGCCCCCGGGCCTATTGGGACGTGGACTTTTCCAAGACCCAGCCCATGTCCGAGGGCGAGGCCTGCGAGGAACTGGTGGCCCGCCTGCGCGAGGCCGTGGGCATCCGCATGATCGCCGACGTGCCCCTGGGGGCCTTCCTGTCGGGCGGCGTGGATTCCAGCGCCGTGGTGGGCCTGATGGCGGAACAGGGGGCCGAGCCGGTGGACACCTGCTCGATCGCCTTCGAGCATAAGGACTATGACGAATCCAAGTATGCCGCCATGGTGGCCGAGAAGTTCAAGACCCGCCACCGGGTGCGCACCGTGGACCCGGATTCCTATGACCTGATCGACCGCCTGGCCGGGTTCTACGACGAGCCCTACGCGGATTCGTCCGCCATGCCCACCTACCGGGTGTGCGCCCTGGCGCGGGAGAAGGTGACCGTGGCGCTGTCGGGCGACGGCGGCGACGAGCTGTTCGCCGGCTATCGCCGCTACCGCTGGCACCACTACGAGGAAAAGGTGCGCGGGCTGCTGCCCCAGGGCCTGCGCCGGCCGGTGTTCGGCTTCCTGGGCACGGCCTATCCCAAGCTGGACTGGGCGCCCAAGCCGCTGCGCGCCAAGTCCACCTTCCAGGCCCTGGCCCGGTCGGCCGAGGAGGGCTACTTCCACAGCGTGTCGGTGTTGCAGGACCGCCTGCGCCGGCGCCTGTACAGCCCGTCCCTGCACCGCGAGCTGCAGGGCTACCACGCGCTGGAGGTGGTGCAGGGCTTCATGCGCGCCGCCCCCACCGACAACCACATCGCCCGGGCCCAGTACGCCGACCTGAAGACCTACCTGCCCGGTGACATCCTGACCAAGGTGGACCGGGCCAGCATGGCCGTGTCGCTGGAGGTGCGGGTGCCCATCCTGGACCACAAGTTCCTGGAATGGACGGCCACCATGCCCACCGACCTGAAGCTGCGCAACGGCGAGGGCAAGTACGTGTTCAAGAAGGCCATGGAATCCATGCTGCCCCACGACGTGCTGTACCGCCCCAAGATGGGCTTCGCCGTGCCCCTGGACCACTGGTTCCGCGGCCCCCTGAAGGAACGGGTGCGCGAGGCGGTGACCGGCAGGACGCTGGCCGATTCCGGCCTGTTCGACCAGAAGTTCCTGACCACCCTGGTGGACCAGCACCAGTCGGGCATCAGCAACCACACGGCCGTGCTGTGGGCCCTGGTGATGTTCGAATCGTTCCTGAAGGAAACCACCGGCATGGCCGGTCCCCGGGAAAACCCCGTGGCCGCCGCCGGCGTGGCCTAGAGCCTTTTCCGACCATACGGGGTCACTCTGATGGCCCGCAACGAGGTCTTCCGTCAGGCGCCGTTCGCCGCGCGTAGCGGGGCTACGCGCAAGACCGGCAACGCA
>JAGREA010000216.1 GCA_020446745.1 Rhodobacterales bacterium
CGGTCAGGAAGTACAACAGCGCCGGCAGCAGGGCGGCGGCCATGATGCGGGTGTAGGGGATGCCCGTCAGCTCGACCATGACGAAGGCCCCGGCGCCCATCAGGGGCGGCATGATCTGCCCGCCGGTGGAGGCCACGGCCTCCACCGCCGCCGCCAGGTCGGGCGGATAGCCCAGGCGCTTCATGGTCGGCAGGGTCACCGCGCCGGTGGAGGCCACGTTGGCCGAGGCCGAGCCCGAGATGGAGCCGAACAGGGCCGACGACAGCACCGACACCTTGGCCGCCCCGGCCCGCAGGCGCCCGGCCAGGCGGGTGGCCAGGGCCATGAAGCCGGTGCCGGCGTCGCCCGCGCCCACCAGGGCGCCCAGCACGATGAACACGGCGATGACGTTGACGGAAATGCCCGTCAGCGGCCCCCACAGGCCCCCTTCGGCCACCACCAGGGTGCCCAGGAAGCTGTCCAGGGGGATGCCCGGGTGGCCGAACTCGCCGGGCAGGTAGGGGCCCCAGATGCCGTAGGCCAGGGCGATGATGGCCACCAGGGGCAGCACCCACTTGATGGCCCGGCGGGCCATTTCCAGCACCACCAGGATCAGCGCCACGGCCAGGGCCATCTGGAACGGCCCGTCCAGCGACCCGTACTGGTCGGCCAGCATGTCGCGGTGCCAGGCCACCCAGGCACAGGCGGCGATGCCGACAACGCCCAAGGCGTAGCCGCTGGTGCGCGCCACGGGCCCCCCCTTGGCGCCGATCAGGAACACGAACGGCAGGGCCAGCAGCATGTGGAGGGGCCGCGTCACCAGGTTGGGCAGCAGGCCCGAGAACACCAGCCACATGTGGAACAGCACCACGCCGGCCGCCAGGGCGGTGACCAGGGCATCGAGCGCCGCGCGCACGGGCGGGGACAGGGGCATGGGATTTTCCGGATCAGGCCGAGGACCCGGCCCGCCTTCATGTCCTTCGAGACGCCCCTTCGGGGCTCCTCAGGACGAGGGGTGCGAAACCGACAACCTTCGTCCTGAGGAGGCCGCACAGCGGCCGTCTCGAAGGACCGGCGCCGCGTCGGAGCGTTGGGAGACCCGGGCGCGGCAGGGACGCCGCGCGCCGGGACAAGGAATCACTTCAGCGCGGCGGGGATCGCCATGCTGGCTTCCATGTAGTACTTCAGCGCCCCGGGGTGCAGCTTGGCGCCCAGGGAGCCCACGGTCTGGCCGGTCACGCCGCCCCACCAGGCGTTGGCCTTGGCCATTTCGGCCCGCTGTTCCCAGAACGCCTTGGTGACGGCATAGGCCGTGGCGTCGTCCATGCGGGTGGTGGTGTAGGCGCCCACGGGCAGGGTCAGGGTGCGCACCGGCGCGTCCACGCCCGGATAGGTGCCGGCGGGGATGTCGATCAGGGCGCCCTTCTTGCCCATCTTCTCGTAGTCTTCGTCGGAAATGCCCAGCAGCTTGATCTTGGTGCCGGCGGCGGCCTCCATGACGTTGGGGGCCGGATAGGAGCCGGCGGTGGCGAAGCCGGCCACCTTGCGGTTCTTCAGGGCCGGCACGGCGGCGTTCAGTTCCACGTCGACGATGTTCACCTTGTCGGCGATGCCCAGCTTTTCCAGCAGGCCCACGGTCTGGCGATAGCCGAAGCTGCCCTTGCCGCCGGGGATGAAGTCCTTGCCGGCCAGGTCCGACAGGCTGTTGATGCCGCTGTCGGCCCGCACCACCCAGTGCATGGTCAGGTAGGGGATGGGGAACAGGCTGCGGATCTCGTCATAGGCCGGGTCGGCCTTGAACTTGCCCTTGCCCTCGTGGGCCAGCTTGATCAGCACCGGCGGCGTGGTGAACACGTAGTTGCCGGGGCGCTTGGCCGCCTCCATCACGTTCTGCACCGAACCCTGGCTTTCCTCCACGGTGGCGATCAGCCCGCCCTTGGAGCCCGCCTTCAGGGCCTCGGAAAGCTGCACCATCATCTGATAGTAGGACGAGGTGGACTTGGCCGACTTCAGCGTCACCCGGGTTTCCGCCGCCGCGCCGGACAGGCCGGCCGCCAACACCATCGCCGCCGCCAGCGGCGCCAAAAAGAATGCCTTGCGCATGGTCGCTCCCTGTTCTTTCCCAGTGGCCGGGCCCGGTTTCCGCGCCGGGCCGGCGAAGGCGCCACCCTAGAACATGTGCCGCCCCCGGGAAAGGGTTCAGGCGCCCCCTAGCCCTCGCGCTCCGGGCCGTGGGGCAGGCCGCGGCCCTTGATGATGGCGCCGTCGCCGAAGCGGTCGCGGATGCGGTCCATGGCCTCGGCCACCCGGGCGCCGGGGCCCGGGCCGGGGGCCAGCAGGTCCGGCCCGCCGCCCCCCGCCCCCGGTTCCAGCTTGCCCACGCCGACGCCGATCAGGCGGAACCGGCGGCCGTTGGCCTCGCGGTCCAGCAGCGGCCGGGCGGCGCCGTAGATGGCATCGGCCAGGCGGGTGGGCGCGGTGAGCGTGCGGCTGCGGGTCAGGATGCGGAAGTCGGCCGTCTTCAGCTTCAGGGTCACGGTGGCGCCCGACAGGTCGGCGGCCCGCAGGCGCCGGGCCACCTTCTCGCTCAGCCGCCACAGCAGGCGGCCCATCTCGGCCCCGTCGGAAATGTCGGTGTCGAAGGTGGTTTCCGCCGACAGGCTCTTGGCCTGGCCCGACGGTTCCACGGCCCGGTCATCCTGGGCCCGGGACAGGTGGTAGAGGCGCGCCCCCATGGCCCCGTAGCGGCGCTCCAGCGTGGCCCGGTCCAGGGCCCGAAGCTGGCCCACGGTGCGCAGGCCGTCCCCTTCCAGCTTGCGGCGCAGCACCGCGCCCACACCCCAGATGATGGACACCGGCTGCCCGGCCAGGAAGTCCAGGGCCTGGGCCCGGCCGATGACGGCGAAGCCCCGGGGCTTGTCCAGGTCCGACGCGATCTTGGCCAGGAACTTGTTGGGCGCCAGGCCCACCGAGGCGGTGATGCCCACTTCCGCCTCGATGCGCCGGATCAGCAGGGCCAGGGTGCGGGCCGGGCTGCCGTGGTGCAGGCGTTCGGTGCCGCGCAGGTCCAGGAACGCCTCGTCGATGGACAGGGGCTCCACCAGGGGCGTCACGTCGCGCATCAGGTCCCGCACCCGGCGGCCCTCGGCGGCGTACTTGTCCATGTGGGGCGGGATCACCACGGCCTGGGGGCACAGGCGCCGGGCCTTGAACATGGGCATGGCCGAATGGACGCCGTGGCGCCGGGCCAGGTAGCAGGCCGCCGACACCACGCCCCGGGTGCCGCCGCCGACGATCACCGGCTGGTCGGCCAGGGACGGGTCGTCGCGTTTCTCGATGGTGGCATAGAAGGCGTCGCAGTCGATGTGGGCGATGCCCAGGTCGGCCAGCTCGGGGTGGGACAGCAGCCGTTCACCGCCGCAGGACGGGCAGCGGCCGTGTCCCTCGCGGGCCCCCTCCTCCCACCCGCAATCGCGGCACAGGACGGCCAAGCCGGCCTCCATCGTTCATGAAATGTTCACCATCATACCGCCCGTCGGGCACGCGGCGCAATGGGGGGATGGTGTTGGGCGGGACTCTGAAAAGCCGAACCCAGCGGCACCAACCCTTCGAGACGGCCGCTGCGCGGCCTCCTCAGGGTGAGGGTGTTCATTTGGCTCGATTTTTCAATACATTCCACCCTCATGCTGAGGAGCCCATCGAAGATGGGCGTCTCGAAGCATTGCCGCCACGGGTGAGGTGTTGCTCGAAAGCCTTCTAGTGCACCGACTGGCCGGGCTTGGGCGGGGCGGCGATCAGCAGGTCCTCGGCGGCGCGGGCCACGCGCAGCCACTTGGCCTGCTTGCCGGCGTCGCCGCGGCGTTCCATCTCGTCGGCCACGGCCACGGCGCCCACGGGGGCCATGTCGCCGTAGTGGACCACCAGCAGGTGGGCGGTGCGGTAGACGTCGGATTCGGTGGTCATCTGGGTCTGCACGGTCATGGGAGCCTCACAGCTTTTCCAGTTTGGCGCGGATGACGTCGGTCATGTTGACGGCCAGGCGGTCATCGACCACCACGACCTCCCCCTGGGCGATCAGCTCCTTGTTGGCCATGACGTCGATGGCCTCCCCCACGGCGCGGTCCAGTTCCACCACCGCGCCGCGCCCCAGCTTCAGGATCTGGCTGATGGGCATGACGGCGGTGCCCAGCACGGCCGTGATCTCGATGGGCACGTTGTAGACGGCCGAGTTCTTGTCGGCCCGCCCGCCGGCGGTGGCCGTTCCCGGGGTGTCTTCGGTGGATGTCTCGTCGGCCACGCGGCGGCTCCCCTCAGTGCAGCGCCAGGGGATCCAGGTCCTCGGCCGTGTGGCCGTCGACCATCATCACCAGGCGCTTCCAGACCCGGTAACCCTCCACGTCGCCCTCGTCCAGGCGCTGGCGGGCCTCCATTTCCGCCACCAGGACCGCGTCGCGCCCATGCCGCTCGAGCAGGTGCTCGGCGATGTGCAGGACGTCGGAGTCGGTGACAACGGTTCGGGCCATGGGGCGGAGTCTAGGTGGCCACCCCTTAACGGCCGATTAACCGTGGGGGCGTCCCCCGAACGGCCGGCGCCGCGCCTCCCCGGGCGGGGTGGCGCGGCGCCAAAAACGCATGAAACCAGGGGTTTAGCTGCCCTTCTTCTGCATCTTCTCGATCACGTACTTCTGGAACGGCTCGCCGCTGTCATAGCGCCGTTCCTTGACCCATTCGAACAGGGCCTTGAAGGTCAGCTTGCCGAAGGCGCCGGGCATCATGGCCACGGCGGCGTCCTTGCCGTTCCTGCCGCCGGCCTCCGCCACCGTTTCCGGCATGAACACGATGGTGGGGGTGAACAGCACGCCCCACTTGCGGGCCAGTTCCTTTTCCGGCAGGGCCTCGCCGTCCAGGTCCGTCACCTCGCGGTCGCCCCACAGGTTGAGCTGCACCACGTTGTAGTTTTCGCGCACATAGGCCTGGACGTCGGGATCGGCCAGCACCTCGGTCTGCATCTTCTTGCAGTAGATGCAGCCGATCTGTTCGAACACCACCACCATGCGCTTGCCGGCCTGGTGGCTTTCGTTCAGGTCGTCGGCCAGGCCCAGGAAGCTGTCCATGAACCAGTCGTGGTGGTACAGCCCGTCGTCGCCCAGGGTGGGCTGCAGGGACTTCCCCGCCGCCTGCGCCCCGGCCGCGCCCGCCAGGGCCAGGCCCGCGGCAACGGCACAGGCCGCCGCCAGACGTTTCATGATCGTCATGCTCTTGTTTCCTCCCGCATTCTCATTCGACGGTTTTGGGGAGGGTACTTTAGCAGAGTTGGATGTGCGGGGAAGGGCCCGTCGGCGGGCCGGCCGGCCTGCGGGACCCCTACCCCTTCTCGCGCCCCGCCACGTCGCGGACCCGCACGTGCAGCTTGGTCAGCATGTCGTTCAGCGAGTCCAGCTCGCCGGGGGTCAGGGCGGTCAAGATCTCGTCGGACCGCGCCTTGGCCAGGGGCACGATGCGGCGGTAGATCTCCATGCCCTTGGCGGTCAGCATCAGGGCCTTGCGGCGGCGGTCGCGCTCGTCCGTCTGGCGGCTGACCAGGCCCTTGGCCAGCAGGCCGCCCACGGCGCGGCTGACGCACACCTTGTCCATGCCCGTGCGCTCGACGATCTCGTTGGCGGCCAGGGGCTGGTGGCGGCCCAGGTTGGCCATCACCCGCCACTGGAAGTTGGTCAGGTCGAAGCGTTCCGAATACAGGCTGGCCAGGGACCGGCCGATTTCCAGGCTGAGCACCGACAGGCGATAGGGCAGGAAGGTCTGCAGCGGCAGCTGCTCGGCGTCGGCATCGGGCCCCGAGGGGGTCATGCCCTCCATGTTGGCCGGGTCCTCGGAATCGTGCTGGGCGGCAACGTGGGGCGCCTGGGCCGCCGGCGCGGCGCGGGAGGGCGAGGGTCCGGGGGGCTGTCGCCGTCGCTTCACGAGAGATGGTCCTTGTACGCCATGTCGCTGCCGAGGATGTGACCGACCAGCCAGTCCTTCAGGAAATTTCCCACCGTTTCCGTGATGTAGAAGGCCGACACCCCGCCGCTGTTATACGCCACCTTGACCGAGCTTAGCCAGTCGTTGAACCGCCGGTGTTCGGCCTTGTGGGGTTCCAGGTCCGGGTAGCCGGCGGCGGCCATCAGCCGCTCCTCGTCGCGGAAGTGCTCGCGGATGTAGGCGTCCAGCTCGTCGAACACATAGGCCACCATGCCGGCCCGGTCGCCCTCGGCCTCCAGCCGGTTGATCAGGCGCAGCAGGCTCTTGTGCTGGGCGTCCAGCACCGGCACGCCGACGCTGTAGGACGCCTGCCATTGCAGTTTGGCCATGGTCGCGCTCCCTCCCCTCAATCCATCAGCGACGGCAGCCACAGGGCCAGCGCCGGAAAGGCCACCAGCAGGGTCACCCGCACCAGGTCGGCCACCAGGAAGGGCACCACGCCCCGGCTGATGGTCTGGATGCGCAGGCCCGGCGTGGTGGCCATGATGACGAACAGGTTCATGCCCACGGGCGGCGTGATCAGCCCCACCTCCACCACCGACACCATCAGGATGCCGAACCACACCGGGTCGTAGCCCAGGGACAGCACCAGCGGATAGACGAACGGCAGGGTCAGCAGGATCATGGACAGGGCATCCATGAAGCAGCCCAGGATGACGAAGAACACCACCAGCAGGACAATCACCGCCAGCGGCGGCAGGCCCAGGCCGGCCACCCAGCCCACCAGCACGTGGGGCAGGGTCGTGGTCTCGATGAAATAGTTGAACACCGCCGTGCCGACCAGGATCAGGAAGATCATGCCCGTGGTGGTGGCCGTTTCCGACAGGCACAGCAGGAACACCCGGCGCGTCAGGCGGCGCTTGGCCAGGGCCAGGACGAAGGCCCCGAAGGCGCCCACGGCGGCGGCCTCGGTGGGCGAGAACCAGCCCAGGTAGATGCCGCCGATGACCACC
>JAGREA010000217.1 GCA_020446745.1 Rhodobacterales bacterium
CCTTCGCCGCCGACTGGGACGCCTGGACCTGGCTGCCCCAGCCGGCGCTGATCGCCTTCGCCCTGTCGGGCCTGGCCCTGCTGGCCCTGGCCGGATGGCGGCGCACGCCCGTGGACCTGGCCCTGCCGGCGGTGCTGGCCGCCGGGGCCCTGGCCCTGCACGCCGTGGGGCGGGGCGGCCTGCCGGCGCTGTTCTTCACCGCCGCGGCCCTGGCGCCCCTGGCGGCGCTGCTGATGGATGCCTGGCGCATGGCCTTCATCGACGACCTGACGGGCCTGCCCGGGCGCCGGGCCCTGAACCAGTCCCTGCGCGGCCTGGGCCGGCGCTATGCCATCGCCATGGTGGACATCGACCACTTCAAGGCCTTCAACGACACCCACGGCCACGACGTGGGCGACCAGGTGCTGCGCATGGTGGCGGCGCGCCTGTCGCGGGTGGGCGGCGGCGGGCGGGCCCACCGCTATGGCGGCGAGGAGTTCGCCATCCTGTTCCCCGGCCGCACCGTGGACCAGACCCGCCCGGTGCTGGAGGCCCTGCGCGCCGCCATGGCCGACGAACCGTTCCGCCTGCGCGGCCCGACCCGGCGCCGGCCCGAGGACGAGGAAGCCGGCCGCCGCCGCCGGGGCAGCGGCGCGGAATCCCCGGGGGTGCGGGTGACGGTGAGCATCGGCGTGGCCGAACGGACCGGCGACAAGCCCACGCCCCAGGCGGTGATCCAGGCCGCCGACCGGGCGCTCTATCAGGCCAAGCGGGTGGGCCGCAACCGGGTGGTGGCCGACCGGGCGGGGCTGGAAGGGGTACTCAGCCCCGCGGCGTGAACATGACGCAGCCGAACTCGCGGCGCGTCTGGAACCGGGTCAGGTCGTCGTCCAGGCGCGCCAGGGCCCGCTGGGGGTTGGCCTTCATGCGCTCGATGCTGTCGCACAGGCCGAAGCCTTCCTGCTCGTCGGGGCTCTGCAGCGCCGTCTCGAAGGTATAGGTCCAGGACGCGCAGTCCTGGCAGTTGCCGAATGCGGCCATGGAGTCCTTCCTGTGAGATGTCAGTGGTCCGCCAGGTCCCGTTCCTGGACTCGGAAGACTCCCTTGATGCAGTCGTGATTGCAAACGCAGATCTGCGTGTGCGTCTTTTCCATGAACCCGGCACCGTCATAAATGGGGTCGCCTTCGGTGAAAATGCCCTTCACGGTATCGATGGGCTGGGAACCGGTCTTGTCCAGGATCGCGTGGACACGGTTCACGACCATGCAATCGAGATAGCGCAGCAGAAAGTCCCTTTTGTTGACGGGCATGGGTGTCCTGGCCGCGTTCGAACTCGCCTGTAAACTAAGATAGGCGGCTCGAACCATTTCAATGCCGCTGGTCGTCGTCAGATCGAGGCAAGTGCCCAGTTCGACCACCGCGCCGACAACGAACGGTTCGGAGATGTCGCCAGAACGGCTCTTGACTTCCCCTGCGAACGCAAGTGCGCGACGCGGGTTGGATTCCCAGAAATAGACGCCCGATCCCAACCAATCGTAAGGATTTTGGCTGGGCCTGAAAGGCTCGCTTTTCAGAAGTTGCTCGCCAACGGATCGATCGCACCCATGGTACCCAAGGACGAACGCCGTCGATAGCGTGTGCATCCATCAACCACCGTAGCGAGGTGTCAGCTTTCCCGATTTCGTGATGATGCCTTCTTTCACGAGTTGGGCGCGGGCCGCCTTTTTCGAGGCCGTGGTCTTCTTGGTGAAGCGTTCGGCGGCATCCCGGAATGCTTCCACATCCAGGTCGCGGATCATGTTCTTGTAGCGTTCCTTGCTGATCATGGGCCGATTATGGCCCATGATCAGGTGCCGAGCAAGGAGATGGCGTGGCCCGTCAGCGCGGCAGGTCGGACGTTCCCATCAGGTACTGGTCCACGGCGCGGGCGCACTGGCGGCCTTCGCGGATGGCCCACACCACCAGGGACTGGCCCCGGCGCACGTCACCGGCGGCGAACACGCCGTCCACCGAAGTGCGGTAGGCCCGGGGGCCGTCGTCCGTTTCGGCGGCCACGTTGCCGCGCAGGTCCAGCACCACGTCCAGGCCTTCCAGCAGGCCCTCGCGCACCGGGTGCACGAAGCCCATGGCCAGGAGCACCAGGTCGGTCTCCAGGCGGAATTCCGACCCGGGGATCTCCTTCATCTCCATGCCGCCGCCCTCGCGCGGCTGCCATTCCACCCGCACCAGGTTGATGGCCGTGAGCTTGCCGTCCTGGCCCTCGAACGACCGGGTGTTGACCGCCCAGTCCCGCTCGCAGCCTTCCTCGTGGCTGGTCGAGGTGCGCAGCTTCATGGGCCAGTTGGGCCAGGTCAGGCCCTTGTCCTCGCGCTCGGGCGGCTTGGGCATGATCTCAAGCTGGGTCACCGAGGCGGCGCCGTGGCGGATCGAGGTGCCCACGCAGTCCGACCCCGTGTCGCCGCCGCCGATCACCACCACCTTCTTGCCGGTGGCCATCAGTACCTCGCCGTCGGGGATGGCGCGGCCCTCGACGCGGCGGTTCTGCTGCGACAGGAAGGTCATGGCATAGTGCACGCCGTCCAGGTCGCGGCCGGGCACGGGCAGGTCGCGCGGCTGTTCCGAACCGCCGGCCAGCACGATGGCGTCGTAGTTGTCGACGATCTTCGACAGCGGCAGGGTGGTGCCGACGTGGAAGTTGGGGCGGAATTCCACCCCTTCCGCCTGCATCTGGGCCATGCGCCGGTCGATCAGCCCCTTGTTCAGCTTGAAGTCGGGAATGCCGAACCGCAGCAGGCCGCCGATGCGTTCGTTCTTTTCATAGACCACCACCCAGTGGCCGGCCCGGGCCAGCTGCTGGGCGCAGGCCAGGCCCGCCGGGCCCGAGCCGATGACGGCGACCCGCTTGCCGGTGCGCCGGGTGGGGATCTGCGGCTGGATCCAGCCTTCGCGCCAGCCCTTGTCGACGATGGCGCATTCGATGGTCTTGATGGTCACCGGCTCGTCGGTGATGTTCAGCGTGCACGACGCCTCGCACGGCGCCGGGCACACCCGGCCGGTGAATTCCGGGAAGTTGTTGGTGGAATGGAGCACCGCCAGGGCCTGGCGCCAGTCGCCCCGGTACACCAGGTCGTTCCAGTCCGGGATGATGTTGTTCACCGGGCAGCCCTGGTGGCAGTAGGGGATGCCGCAGTCCATGCACCGCGCGCCCTGCTGCGACACGTCCTTGTCGCCCAGGGGGATGACGAACTCGTTGTAGTGGGTCACCCGCTCGTCCACCGGGGCATAGGCCCGGTCGTGGCGCATGAACTCCTTGAAACCCGTCGGCTTACCCATGGCTTAGCCCCCCACCGCGACGCTGACGCCCGTGCGTTCCGTGGCCCGCGACCGGGCCTGCATTTCCTGCAGGGCGCGGCGATAGTCCACCGGCATCACCTTCACGAACTTGGGCAGATAGTCGTTCCAATTGTCCAGGATCTCCTTGGCCTTGGGCGAGTTGGTGTAGTGCAGGTGCTTTTCGATCAGCCCGTGCAGGCGCAGCGCGTCGTAGCGGGTCATGTCGTGCAGCACGTCCACCCGGCCCAGGGTTTCCAGGTCGCCTTTCTGGTGGCCCGTGTTTTCCATGGCCGCGTCCTCGTCGGCGATGGGTTCCAGTTCCACCATGGCCATGTTGCAGCGCTTCTCGAAGGTGTCGTCGGCATCCAGCACATAGGCCACGCCGCCGGACATGCCGGCCGCGAAGTTGCGGCCCGTCTGGCCCAGCACGACGACCACGCCGCCGGTCATGTATTCGCAGCCGTGGTCGCCCACGCCCTCGACCACCGCCGTGGCGCCCGAGTTGCGCACGCCGAACCGTTCGCCGGCCACGCCGCGGAAGTAGCATTCGCCGGCGATGGCGCCGTACAGCACCGTGTTGCCGATGATGATGTTCTCTTCCGCCACCCGCTGGCTTTCCACCGGCGGGAAGATGGCCAGGCGGCCGCCCGACAGGCCCTTGCCCACATAGTCGTTGGCATCGCCTTCCAGCGAGAACGAGATGCCCCGCGACAGCCAGGCGCCGAAGGACTGGCCGGCGTTGCCCTTGAAGTCCACGTGGATGGAATCCTCGGCCAGGCCGGCGTGCCCGTGCACTTCCGCCACCCGCCCCGACAGCATGGCGCCGACGGTGCGGTTGATGTTGCGGATGGGCAGGCTCAGGCGTACCGGATCACCGCCGTCGATGGTGTCGCGGCACAGCTCGATCAGCTTGTTGTCCAGGGCCTTGTCCAGGCCGTGGTCCTGGGACTCGCAGTTGCGCACGGCCACGCCCTCGGGCGCGTCGGGCTTGGTCAGCAGGTCGGTGAAGTCCAGGCCCTTGGCCTTCCAGTGGTCGATGGCCCGGCGGGTGCCCAGGCGGTCGGACCGGCCGATCATCTCGGCGATGGTGCGGAAGCCCATCTTGGCCATCAGCTCGCGCACCTCGTTGGCCAGGTAGGTGAAGAAGTTCACCACGTGTTCGGGCTCGCCGGTGAACCGCTTGCGCAGGTCCGGGTCCTGGGTGGCCACGCCCACCGGGCAGGTGTTCAGGTGGCACTTGCGCATCATGATGCAGCCTTCGGAAATCAGCGCCGCCGTGGCGAAGCCGAATTCGTCGGCCCCCAGCAGGGCGCCCACCACCACGTCGCGGCCCGTGCGCAGGCCGCCGTCCACCTGCACCGCGATGCGGCCGCGCAGGCGGCTGCGCACCAGGGTCTGGTGGGTTTCGGCCAGGCCGATTTCCCACGGGCTGCCGGCGTGCAGGATCGAGGTGATGGGGCTGGCGCCGGTGCCGCCGTCGAACCCGGAAATGGTCACGTGGTCGGCGTGCGCCTTGGACACGCCCGCGGCCACCGTGCCCACGCCCACCTCGGACACCAGCTTGACCGAGATGCGGGCCTTGGGGTTGACGTTCTTCAGGTCGTGGATCAGCTGCGCCAGGTCCTCGATGGAATAGATGTCGTGGTGCGGCGGTGGGCTGATAAGGCCCACGCCCGGAGTCGAGTGGCGGATACTGGCAATGGTCTGGTCGACCTTGCCGCCGGGCAATTCGCCGCCCTCGCCGGGCTTCGCGCCCTGGACGATCTTGATCTGCAACTCGTCGGCATTGGCCAGGTACCAGATGGTGACGCCGAAGCGGCCGGAGGCGACCTGCTTGATGGCCGAGCGTTTGGAATCGCCGTTGGCCATGGGGGCAAAACGCAAGGGGTCTTCGCCGCCTTCGCCGGTGTTCGACTTGCCGCCGAGGCGATTCATGGCGATAGCGAGGGTCTCGTGGCTCTCGGCGGAGATCGAGCCGAAGCTCATGGCGCCGGTACAGAAGCGTTTGACGATCGCCGCCGCGGGCTCAACCTCGGCGATATCGCAGGGCTGGTCGACGTCGCGGAATTCCATCAGGCCGCGCAGGGTGGCACGGCGGGTCGATTCGGTGTTC
>JAGREA010000218.1 GCA_020446745.1 Rhodobacterales bacterium
CCGGCCTTGCCGCCGTCGTGGTCGCCGAGCACGTCGTCCAGCACGTTCAGGGCGTGCATGCGCACCAGCACCGGCTCGTCCGTCTCCACGTCCCCCTTCACCAGGGCGATGTGCTCGGCATAGGCAGTCTTGTTGACGTAGACGTACATGCGGAAATCGCCGCCATGGGCGCTGTGCAGGGTGGTCTCCAGGTTGCAGGCGACGATGCGGTCGTGCTTCAGGCGATAGGCGATCAGGTCGGCGATGGTGCCGATCTTCAGGCCGTGGTGCTGGGCGAAGGCCACCAGGTCCGGCATGCGGGCCATAGTGCCGTCCTCGTTCATGATCTCGCAGATCACGCCAGACGGGTTCAGGCCGGCCAGGCGCGACACGTCCACCGCCGCCTCGGTGTGCCCGGTGCGCACCAGCACGCCGCCGTTCTGGGCCTCCAGGGGAAAGACATGGCCCGGCGATACGATGTCCGCCGATCCCTTTGATCCGTCGATGGCCACGGCGATGGTGCGCGCGCGGTCCGAGGCCGAAATCCCCGTGGTCACGCCTTCGCGCGCCTCGATGGACACGGTGAAGTTGGTCTCGTGGCGGGACTCGTTGCTGCGCGCCATGCGCGGCAGTTCCAGCTCCTTGACCCGCCCGGCGGTCAGGGCCAGGCAGATCAGTCCGCGGCCGTGCTTGGCCATGAAGTTGATGGCGTCGGGGGTGGCCATCTGGCCCGGGATCACCAGGTCGCCCTCGTTCTCCCGTTCCTCGTCGTCGACCAGGATGAACATGCGCCCGTTGCGGGCGTCGTCGATGATCTCCTCGACGGACGAGAGGTAGTCGCTGTACGGCACGGATCAGTCCCTTTCCAGAAGCCGCGCAACATACCGCGCCAGCATGTCGATTTCCAGGTTTACGGCATCCCCGGGCGCCAGTTTGCCAAGGGTCGTGACCTCCTGGGTGTGGGGGATGATGTTGACCCCGAAACGGGCGCCCTCGACCTCGTTCACGGTCAGCGACACACCGTCCACGGCCACCGATCCCTTGGGGGCGATGAAGCGCTTCAGGCCTTCGGGAACCTCGAACACGAAGCGCTTGGAATCCCCCTCGGGCGTCACCGATACGACCCGGCCGACCCCGTCCACGTGGCCCGACACGATGTGTCCGCCCAACTCATCGCCCACGGCCAGGGCGCGCTCGAAGTTCACCGGCGTGCCCACGCTCCACGACCCCATGGTGGTCTTCGACAGGGATTCGCCCGAGGCCATGATGGCGAACCATCCGGGCCCGGTCTCGACCACGGTCATGCAGGCGCCGGAACAGCAGATGGAGGCACCGATGTCGATGCCTTCGGTGTCGTAGTGGGTGGAGAACTCGAACCGGGTGTCGCCGGGGCGCTCGACCGCCCGGACTTGGCCCAGGTCCGTGATGATGCCGGTAAACATGATTGGGTGCTTTCAGGAGGCTCGGATCAGGGTTTCCAGGATGTCCGCGCCCAGCACCCGAACGGATCGGCGTTCGAAGGCGGGCGCGTCCGCGAGGTCATTTACACCAAAAGGACCCACGGCGGAAACCCCATCGCCACCAATGATGCGTCCGGCGCGAAACCAGGCCACCCGGTCCACCAGTCCGGCCGCCAGGAACGCGGCCGCCAACACCCCGCCGCCCTCGATCAGCACGCGGGTCAGGCCGCGCCCGCCCAGGGCCTCGGCCAGGGCCGCCGGGTCCGGCCGGCCGTCGCCGCCGGCGGCGACGCGCAGGACCTCGACCCCCCGCGCTTCCAGGACCCGGCGCCGGCCGGGGTCATCCGCGGTGGTGACCACCCAGGTGGGCACGGCCCCGGCGGTGGCGGCGAGGCGGCTTTCGGGCGGCAGGCGCAGGGTGCTGTCGACGACGACGCGCAGCGGCGAGCG
>JAGREA010000219.1 GCA_020446745.1 Rhodobacterales bacterium
GGCCGCCGCCGCCCTGACCGCCGCCTTGGCCGCCACGGGATCCACCGCCGCCGCCCTGGCCACCGCCGCCCTGGCCGCCGCCATAGCCACCGCCGTCGGGGCTGCCCCAGCCGGGATCGCCGCCGCCGTAGTCACCGCCGCCGCCACCACCCTCGCCGCGGCCGTCCAGCATGGTCAGCTCGCCACGGAAGCGCTGCAGCACCACTTCCGTGGTGTAGCGCTCCTGGCCGTCCTGGCCCTGCCACTTGCGGGTCTGCAGGGCGCCTTCCAGGTACACCTTCGAGCCCTTGCGCAGGAAGCGTTCGGCCACGTCGGCCAGGCGGTCGTTGAAGATCACCACCCGGTGCCATTCGGTGCGTTCCCGGCGCTCGCCGCTCTGGCGGTCCTTCCAGGTTTCCGAGGTGGCCACCGACATGTTGACGATCTTGGTGCCGTCCTGGGCGAAGCGGACCTCCGGGTCGCGGCCCAGGTTGCCGATCAGGATGACCTTGTTGACGCTGCCTGCCATGGGTTTTTCCTCTTTCTCCCCGTTGCCCCCGCCTCGTTGCCCCCGCCAAGGGCGGAACGGCCGACGGGGGGTCGGCACTCTACACGCCCGGGGTCCCGGTCCGCCAGGGGCCGCCCTGGGGATCGCCCGTGAATCATGGGGATAACTTCAACGTTCCCAGACTAGAACATAATGGGAACATTTGGCAAGCCCTCCCCCGGCCCCCCTGGCCCATCCGGCCCCCCGGCGCGATCAGTCGTCCAGGCGGAAGCCCACCTTGATGACCACCTGGTAGTGCCCCACGGCGCCGTTCACGATGTGGCCCCGGGTTTCCAGCACCTCGAACCAGTCCATGTGGTTCAGGGTCTTGGCGGCCTTGGCCAGGGCGTTCTCGATGGCCTTCTCGATGCTTTCCGGCGAGCTGCCGACCAGTTCGACCTTCTTGTAGACGTGATCCGACATGGATGTCTCCCGTGGGGTTCAAGGGTGGAGGCCCATCCTAGGGGCTGGGCCCGGCCGTTGAAAGGCCGACACGAACGGGGCCCTTGCGCGCCCGGGCCCGAAGATCCATATTTCGAAACATGTCGAATTCTCTTACCGTCGCGGCCGACCGCCAGGCCCGCATGTTCAAGGCCCTGGGCAACCCGCACCGCCTGGCCCTGTTCCTGCGCCTGGCCGCCGACTGCCGCCGGCCGCCCCGGGGCCCGGCCCTGAAGGCCTACGTGGGCGACCTGGCGGAGACCCTGGACCTGGCGCCCTCCACCGTGTCGCACCACCTGAAGGAGCTGCGCGAGGCCGGCCTGATCCGCACCGAGCGGGACGGCCAGAACGTGTGCTGCTGGGTCGACCCCGCCGTGCCCGACGCCCTGGCCGACCTGTTCCATAACCTGTGCAAGACCTGCTGAAAGACACCCTCATGCCCGACACCCCCAACGACACCGCCTCCGACGCCCTGCGCAACACCGTCCGCACCGCCTATGCCGCCACGGCCACCGGCAATGCGACCCTGGCCGAGGCCTGCTGCGCCCCCGCCGCCAGCGGCGACGCGGGGGGCTGCTGCGGCCCCTCCACGGCCCTGGGCGCCGCCGCCAAGTCCCAGGACATGGGCTATGCCGCCGCCGACCTGGCCCTGCTGCCGGAGGGCGCCGACCTGGGCCTGGGCTGCGGCAATCCCACGGCCGTGGCCGAGCTGGCGCCCGGCGAAACGGTCATCGACCTGGGCGCCGGAGCGGGCATCGACTGCTTCATCGCCGCCCACAAGGTGGGGGATAAAGGCCGGGTGATCGGCGTGGACATGACGCCCGAGATGGTCTCCAAGGCCCGGGCCAACGCGGCCCGGTCGGGCCTGGGCAACGTGGAGTTCCGCCTGGGCGAGATCGAGCACCTGCCGGTGGCCGACGGCACGGCCGACGCCATCATCTCCAACTGCGTGGTCAACCTGTCGCCGGAAAAGGCGCAGGTTTTCCAGGAGGCCCACCGGGTGCTGAAGCCCGGCGGCCGGGTGCGCATTTCCGACGTGGTGGCCACCCGCCCCCTGCCCGACGGCTTCCGCGACGACGCCGGCCTGGTGTGCGGCTGCATGGGCGGCGCGGCCGAGGTGGGGCAGATCGAGACCTGGCTGGCCGAGGCCGGCTTCACCGACATCGCCGTGGAGGTGAGCGAGGCCAGCCGCGCCATGATCGCCGGCTGGGCCCCGGGCACGGGCATCGAGGACTACGTGGCCTCCGCCGTCATCCGCGCCACCCGCCCGGGGTGAGGGCGCGCCCTCCCTCTCCCTGAGGGAGAGGGCCGGGGTGAGGGTCACATCAAGACTCTCAGCACTCCTCCGCGTGACCTCCGCGTCCTCCGCGGTTCACACCTATTTTTGTGGAACCCTCACCCTCCCACGCCCTGCGGGCGCGGGCCCCTCCCTCTCCCTGGAGGGCGAGGGAAGAAAGGGTCGTGCCCTCCCTCTCCCTGAGGGAGAGGGCCGGGGTGAGGGTCACATCAAGACTCCCCGACTCCGCTGTTCGATGCGGTGAAGACCTACCAGAAGGACCGGGGCCTGGCCGTGGACGGCGCCCTGCGCCCCGGCGGCCCCACGGAACGGACCATCAACCGCGACCTGGCGGACAAGGGCGTCGCCGGCACGGCCCCGACCTCGTCGGTACCATCCGGGCCGGCAATACCGCCCCGCCGCCTCGACCCGCTGCCGACGGCGGTTTCCACGTCCAACGGCCCCGCTCTCGAGGACGCGAACCGGACTGGCGCCCCATCGGTACGGCCTCAGACCGCCCAGCACATGCCACGCCAGGCCAGCCAGACATTTGGCGATCAGGTTAAGGACGCTTTCGAAGCCGGCAAAGAGTATGCCGAAGACATTTGGGACAAATCGAAAAGCGTCGCCAATGCCGCGAAATGGGCCCTTCACAAGACGGTGGACCTTTATGGAGAACCGCTGGTCGATGCGGGCGTCGCGGCCTACACCAACGCCACCGGCACGGACGATGAGATCCACGCCCATCTGAACGAACTTGCGGACAAGTACGAACGGATGGAATACACTCAATCCGCGAGATACCTTCGACACTTCTTGAATAACGGGGGTAAACCCATCCACGTTCCCCGGGATGAAGCCCGGAAAGACCCGTTCATCCGGGAGGCGGAAGAGAAGAATAGGGAGAGATTTGAAAACAGAACGTTTTTGGGGAAGACGGAAAGCAATACACCTGTCAATAATGGGCTAAGAAACATTAAATATGAACAAACGGTCCAGTTCTCGGATGACTGGGATTCCGTGCGGAAAACTTGGGGAACCTATGGCGATATCATCGGCATTTCAGTTCCTGATCGAGATGAAGCACTGGCCCAGGGTCGCAAGGATTTCAAATCCAAGGCCACGTTCGCGGCGACCCGCAAAGATGACACAATCTTCATTCAAGGTAGCGTCGAGCATGACGGGAGCGAGACCTATGACTTCGAATGGGACCGTCTGGGTCATCTCGTCGGTGCGAGAGCATTGCAGCTTTCTGGCCATGCCAAGCCATTCGACATCGAAAAGAAATGGACACAAGACTTCCAGGGAACCGTAAAAGTGAAACGTGATCCAAAAACGGGCAAGAACATCCTTTACGGATCCAAGTTTACATGGACGGACCGGAACGAATGAGACGAGCGGCAAGAAACGCCTTGTGCTGGATGAACCGACGTAAGTTCTGGCTCCTGGCGCTGGCCGTGGTCGGTTGGCTGCTCTACCTGCCGGTGCATCCGTACCGCCCATACTGTGGCCTCACGACCACGCGTGAAGAGGAGAAGATCTACTTCAGCCCCGTGCTTTCCCCGGAGTATCGTGAACACTTAGGCTACGGCCTGAGCGCCAGTGGCGTACCCTATGTTATCCTGGGCCCGTACGTCTTCGTTCCTTTCATCGGGTGGATGGACAATCTGCACTCGTGGCGAAACATCAATGATGTTGCCGTTCTTGCCTCCATCAACAGATACCGCGACGACCCGACCACCCATCCCCGCATGAAGCGTGTCATTTTGGACTACGAGGCCGCCTGGAACCGGGAAATCAATGACAAGGCCTATCCGAAGGAAGAATACCTGAAACACTGGTGCGCCGTGGTCGAGGCCGTCGTCACGCCGGGGTGGGCGGATGGAGACAAGGGTGACCCGTAGCAGCGGACCCGGACAGGCGGTCTTGCGCTGGAAGAACCGACGCAGGTTTTGGCTCCTGGCCCTTGTTCTGGTCGTCATCGGTTGGGTGATCTACCTGCCGGCGCGTCCCTATCGCCCCTTTTGCGGCGACAAGCCTTTTCGCCAATTGGACCCCATCTTCGGTTTTGTCGGTGTATTCGGCGGCCGTGACGACTTGACCTACTTCGGTCGCGCCATGTCACCGGAGTTTCGTAAATACCTGAAAAGGAACCTGCGCGTCAGTGACGTGCCCTATGTCAGCCTGGGACCTTATGTCATTGTTCCGGTGATCGGGGTCCTGGACGGGGACAGTTCATGGGATCGCATCAATGACATGGCCGTCGTCTCGTCCACCCTCAAATTCCGGAATGGTCCAGCCACTCCCGCCCATGTGAAAAGCGTTATCGCGCGCTACGATGCGGCTTGGGACAAGCGCTTTTTCGATGACGACTACCCTCATGAAGAATACCTGAAGCACTGGTGCGCCTTGGTCGAAGCCATGGTCACGCCGGGGTGGGCGGGTGGAGGCAAGGGTGCCCCGTAGCCGCCTGACCGGTAGGATCGTTTCGTCCTGCTCTCGCCGCCTCCTTGTCGTGGCGATCATCGTTCCGCAACTCTATCTCGCGCTTTCCCTGAGTGTCGCAACGCTTCAAAATCCACAGGGATCGTTTTGCACCTACGTCGAGGATGGGGAACCCTATCACTTCATCCATGAAAGTGAACCTTGCCGTATGAGCAAGTATTTCTTCGTGTCTTACGGATTGGGAATCCTTGTTCTGGCCGTTCCCTTCCAACTGCTGGCGTTGGTCACCTGTGGGATCGCCGGCCGCCGGCGCGTCGGGGGCTCGAACCCCACGGATGACCGGACGGACGGGTCGCCGGGCCTTCGCCGGGCTCGCGGGGTGGTGGTGGCGACGGTCCTCGTGCCCCTGGCGTTCCTGGCCCTGGCCCTGTCCACGGCCCTTGTCCAGAACCCCTCCGGCAAGACATACGCCGTCCTCGTCCCCAGTCACGCGGGCCGTGCGTCCCATGGCCAGGAGCCGCACAAGGAGACGAAAATCATCGTCGCCCAGTACGGCATGGTGGCCCTGCTGATCGCCACGCCGGTGCAACTGGCGGGTCTGCTGGCCTGGGCCGGGTTCGCGGTGCGGGACCGGCGGCGGCGGAGAACCCATGCGGTCTTGAGGGCAGGATAAGACTTCTCGGCGCCCCTCCGCGCCCCCTCGGCGTCCTCCGCGGTTGTCTTTTTCCCCTCCCCGCACCCCGCCCGATTTCCCCCTTTTGTTCCGCCCCCTTTACTCCCCGCCCGGGACTGTCTATGTGTGTCGGGTCGCCCACCCCTGAACAGGCCCCCCGCATGGAGACGATTCGCGTTCGCGGCGCCCGCGAGCACAACCTTCGGAACGTCGACGTGGAGATCCCCCGGGACTCGCTCACCGTCATCACCGGCCTGTCGGGCTCGGGCAAGTCGTCGCTCGCCTTCGACACCATCTATGCCGAGGGCCAGCGGCGCTACGTGGAAAGCCTGTCGGCCTATGCGCGCCAGTTCCTGGAGCTGATGCAGAAGCCCGACGTGGACCACATCGAGGGCCTGAGCCCGGCCATCTCCATCGAGCAGAAGACCACCAGCCGCAACCCGCGCTCCACCGTCGGCACGGTGACCGAGATCTACGACTACATGCGCCTGCTGTGGGCCCGCGTGGGCGTGCCCCATTCGCCGGCCACGGGCCTGCCCATCGAAAGCCAGACCGTCAGCCAGATGGTCGACCGCGTCATGGCCCTGGCGGAAGGCACGCGCCTGTTGCTGCTGGCGCCCATCGTGCGCGGGCGCAAGGGCGAATACCGCAAGGAGCTGGCCGAGCTGCGCCGCAAGGGCTTCCAGCGGGTGAAGATCGACGGCGACCTGGTGGACATCGAGGACGCCCCGGCGCTGGACAAGAAGCGCAAGCACGACATCGCCGTGGTGGTGGACCGGGTGGTGGTCAAGGCGGGCCTGGA
>JAGREA010000220.1 GCA_020446745.1 Rhodobacterales bacterium
CGGCACCTATGCGGTGGACGCCTATGCCTATGCCCTGAGCCTGCCCCTGGCCACCCAGGGGCTGGCCTTCGTCTGGTACCTGGCCCATCGCGACGACCGCCTGTTCGCCGACGGGCCCGCCTAGCCCTTTCCCATCTTAAAGACAGAAGGGCCGCGTGGCGGGGGCTTCGTCTTCCCACCCCATCAGGTCGAACCGGCCCTCGCGGGCGTTCATCACCGCCGCCACCCGGGTGGTGGGGTTGAGCACCGGCGGCACCACCCAGGCGAAGCCGCCCGACGGCGTGTCCCGGTGGGCCGTCATGTGGTCATGGCGCCCGGCGCTGTTGGTGCCCCGCAGGTGGCCGCGCACGGGCAGCAGGCGCCAGTGGTTGGCGGCGCAGCCGGGGCCGTCGGCCACCGCCGCCCCGTCGGGGGTGCGTTCGATGATGCAGCACTGGTCGGGCGCCAGGCCGCCCAGGGTGAAGAAGGCCGGCAGGCTGAGCGGCGATTCCAGCAGCAGGCGGCGGGCCTCGTCATAGCTGGCCGCCACCTCGAACACCCGGCGCAGCAGGTGGTCGGGCGGCAGGGCCCGGCGGCGCCACACCGCCAGCCGGTTCAGCAGCCAGTCCAGGTTGCGCCAGCCCGTGTGGCGGTCCATGGGCGGCTGGTTGATGGCGGCGGAAAAGCGGCCCGGGGCCATGGCCGTGAGGACCCCCACGTAGCCCGGCCAGGTGGCGGCGTAATAGGGCCCGGCCGGCGGCTGGGCCCGGGCCATGACCAGCGACCGGCCCAGGCCGTCCAGGGGCCAGTCCAGGGTGCGGCGCAGGCGGTTGCCGGGCCGGCCCGGATCGGGCCCCACGCCGGTGGTGCAGGACCACAGGTAGGACAGGTTCAGGAAAAAGGCCCCCGGCCGCCCCAGGCGCCGGGCCACGGCATCCATTTCGGCCAGCAGGGGGTTGCGGCTGCGCGCCATCCAGCGCCGCGACAGGCGGTCGGCCAGGAGGATGGTGCGGTCGCCATAGCGCTCCCGCGCCGCGCGCATGATGGTCTCGAACCCCTGGGGCGCCCCGGCCAGCAGGTCCTCGGCATGGCCGGATTCGATCAGCGGAATGGGCTTCAGGTCGGACGACGGGGCTTCGGGCATGGGACGCTTCCTTCGGGACGGACACTCGCCGCTCGCGGAACACACCACACAATTCGATCCTGTTTACCGATATTCTTACCGTTCGGGAAGTTATTTACTTTTGACAGCATGAACACCTGGTAATCTTCCCGATCGGTAAGAAACACATTGAAGGCCAGCATGAATATGGGATATCTTCCTGATCGGTAAGAAAACGAGGCCCCATGGACACGCCCATCACCTCGGCCCAGGCCTTCGGCAGCCGGGTCCGCGCCCACCGGAAACGCCTGAACATGACCCAGCGGGAACTGGCCCTGGCCACCAACGTGGGCGAACGGTTCATCGTCAACCTGGAGCAGGGCAAGGAAACCTGCCAGTTGGGCAAGGCGCTGCGCATCGCCAAGGCCGTGGGCCTGCGCCTGGTGGAGGGCGGCGCCGACCGGCCGGGCGGTGCCGGCGGGTACGACCTGGACCTGTCCCGGTGACGCCCGTCTATTTCGCCCGCTTTCAGGTGGGGCGCATCGACGCCACGCCCGTTGGGCCGACTTTCGCCTATGATTCGCGCTGGCTGGCCACCGCCGGGGCCTTCCCCATGTCCCTGTCGATCCCCCTTCGCGACGGGACATTCGGCCCGGACGTCCTGGTCCCCTGGCTCATGAACCTGCTGCCCGAGGACCCGGCGCTGCGCACCGTGGGCCGCAACCTGGGAGTCTCGCCACAGGACGTATTGGGCCTGCTGGACCACATGGGCCGCGACGTGGCCGGGGCCCTCAGCCTGGGCGAACCTCGGCCGCACGAAACCGAATTTCGTACCATCGACGGCGCGGCGGACCTGGAAAGGATCATCAACGACCTGCCCCGCAAGCCGTTCCTGGCCGGCGACGACGGCGTGTCCATGTCCCTGGCCGGGGCCCAGGACAAGCTGCCCGTGGCGAAAACTCCCGACGGGCTGGCCATTCCCCTGAACGGCACGCCGTCCACCCACATCCTGAAGCCGGACACCGAGCATCTGCCCGGTTCGGTACAGAACGAGGCCCTGTGCCTGACCCTGGCCCGCCTGTGTGGTTTGGATGCGGCGAGCGTGACCACGGGCCGGGCCGGCGCGCGGTCCTACCTGCTGGTGGATCGCTTCGACCGCAAGACGGACGACAACGGCACGGTCCGCCTGCACCAGGAGGACTTCTGCCAGGCCCTGTCGAAGCCGCCGGCGGCCAAGTACGAATCCAACCAGTCCGGCCTGGCCGGGCCGACCCTGGCCGACATGTTCCGCCTGGTCGACCGGCACATGACGGCCGCCGACGCCGTGGCGCTGCTCGACGCGGTGATCTTCAACATCCTGGTCTGCAACACGGACGCCCACGCGAAGAACCACGCGCTGCTGCTGTCCCATGGCAGCCCGCGCCTGGCCCCCCTGTACGACGTGATGTGCGCGGCGGCCTGGGACGGCATCACCGCCAACCTGTCCCAGGCCGTGGGTGGCAAGAACCGGGGCGACCACATCCACGGCCGCCACTGGAAGCGCCAGGCCGCCGCCTGCGGCCTCAACGAGACCCGGGTGGTCGCCCGGGTGGCCGAACTGGTGGGCAAGGTCGACAAGGCACTGCCCGAGTCCGTCGCGACGGTGGAAGCCATGCCGGCCGGCGGCCATGTCCTGCTGCCCCGCTTCCGGGACGCCATCGCCGTCCGGTGCGCGCGGGTATCGCGGAATCTGGACGACTAGACCTTCCCTTCCCCGCCGTTTCCGCTAAACTCCCGGCCTTTCCGAAAACCCCCCGAACGCGCGGAGCTGACCGCATGATCCCCCGCTATTCCCGTCCCGACATGGCCGCCATCTGGGAGCCGGCCAACCGTTTCCGCATCTGGTTCCAGATCGAGGCCCACGCCTGCGATGCCCTGGCCGACCTGGGGGTCATCCCCAAGGACGCCGCCGCCGCCGTGTGGGACAAGGGGGACAAGCCCTACACGCCCGAGCGCATCGCCCGCATCGACGCCATCGAGGCCGAGACCAAGCACGACGTCATCGCCTTCCTGACCGAACTGGCCGAGCAGGTGGGCGACGAGGCCCGCTTCGTCCACCAGGGCATGACCTCGTCCGACGTGCTGGATACCTGCCTGGCCGTGCAGATGACCCAGGCCGCCGACATCCTGCTGGCCGACCTGGACCGCCTGCTGGCGGCCCTGGAGCGCCGGGCGCGGGAGCACAAGGACACGGTGTGCATGGGCCGCAGCCACGGCATCCACGCCGAGCCGGTGACCATCGGCCTGAAGTTCGCCCGCTTTTACGCCGAGTTCGCCCGCAACCGGGCCCGCCTGGCCGCCGCCCGGGCCGACGTGGCCACCTGCGCCATCTCGGGCGCCGTGGGCACCTTCGCCAACATCGATCCGGCGGTGGAGGAGCACGTGGCCGCCAAGCTGGGCCTGTCGCCCGAGCCGGTGTCCACCCAGGTGATCCCGCGCGACCGCCACGCCGCCTTCTTCGCCGTGCTGGGCGTGGTCGCCAGTTCGGTGGAGAACCTGGCCGTGGAGATCCGCCACCTGCAGCGCACCGAGGTGCGCGAGGCCGAGGAATACTTCTCGCCGGGGCAGAAGGGCTCGTCGGCCATGCCCCACAAGCGCAACCCCATCCTGACCGAGAACCTGACCGGCCTGGCGCGCATAGTCCGCGCGGCCGTGGTGCCGGCCCTGGAGAACGTGGCCCTGTGGCACGAGCGCGACATCTCGCATTCGTCCGTCGAGCGCATGATCGGCCCCGACGCCACCATCACCCTGGATTTCGCCCTGAACCGCCTGGTCGGCGTGGTCGACAAGCTGCTGGTCTACCCGGACGCGGCGGAGGAGAACCTGAACCGCCTGGGCGGCCTGGTGTTCTCGCAGCGGGTGCTGCTGGCCCTGACCCAGGCCGGGGTCAGCCGCGAGGACGCCTACCGCATCGTGCAGCGCAACGCCATGCGGGTGTGGCAGGAGAAGGCGGACTTCCTGTCGCTGCTGCTGGCCGACGCCGACGTCACCAGCGCCCTGGACGCCGACACGGTGCGGGCCATGTTCGACCTGACCTACCACACCAAGAACGTGGACCGCATCTTCGCCCGGGTGTTCGGGGAGTAAAAGGTTGCTGAAAAAGCGGACCTAGCCGCACCGACCCTTCGAGACGGCCGCTCTGCGGCCTCCTCAGGGTGAGGTTTTTCAATATGTTATGCCTCATGCTGAGGAGCGCCGAAGGCGCGTCTCGAAGCATTGCCTCCCCACGCGAGGTGTTTTCGGCAGCTTGCCAGGACTCAACCGCCCACGGGTTCGTGGTCGGGCCCCAGGGCCTTGGGGTATTCCTGGCTCACCTGCTCGACGGCAATGGCCATCTGGCGGTCCAGCTCGTCACGCACCACCGTTTCGGAAACGGGGGCGCCACGGGCCGTCATGTCGGTCACCAGCTTGCGCACCACGTCGTCGTCGCCCGGCTCCTCCAGATCGACAATGACGACCGCCTTGGCGTAAGCTGCGGCCTCGGCGCTGGTCATGCCCATGCGCTCGGCGGCCCACAGGCCGATCAGCTTGTTGCGCCGCGAATGGGCCTTGAACTTGAATTCGGAATCCAGCTTGTACTTCGCTTCGAAGCTCTTCTCGCGATCATGAAAGGCATCGGACATGGATGACGGCTTCCCGGCCCTGGTGGTTCCTGGCAGGAACATATGGTCCGGGCCGATGGAACGCAACGGTTGGGCTTGACGATACCATGTGCACCGTTGTCGTCCTGCACCGCCCCGGCCACGCCTGGCCCGTCCTGATCGGCGCCAACCGCGACGAGATGCGCACCCGTCCGTGGTCGCCGCCGGGGCGCCACTGGCCCGACCGCCCGGCCGTGGTGGCCGGCCGCGACGACCTGGCCGGCGGCACCTGGATGGGGGTCAACGACCGGGGCCTGGTGGCCACGGTGCTGAACCGCTTCGGCACCCTGGGCCCGGCCGCCGGCAAGCGCAGCCGCGGCGACCTGCCCCTGCTGGCCCTGGACCAGGGCTCGGCGGCCCGGGCCGCCCACGCCCTGACGGCCCTGCCCGGCATCGACTACCGCCCCTTCAACATGCTGCTGGCCGACCGCGACGGCGCCTGGTGGGTCACCCACCGCGACGGCGACGCCGCCCACGGCCACCCGGAAGCGGCGCCGGTGCCGCCGGGCCTGTCCATGCTGACGGCCCATGATCTGAACGACGGCCAGGGTTCGGCCCGCATCGCCCGCTTCCTGCCCCTGTTCCGCGCCGCCCCGGTGCCGGACCCGGACAGCGGCGACTGGGCCGCCTGGCAGGCCCTGCTGGGGCGCCGCGACCCGGCCCCCGGCGCCGCCCCCGGCGAGGCCATGACCATGGCCCTGGACAACGGATTCGGCACCGTCTGTTCGGCCCTGGTGGCCCTGCCCCAGGCCCCCGAAAGCCCGCCCCTGTGGCGCTTCGCCCCGGGCCCGGCGGACCGCGCGGCCTGGGATTCCGTGGCCCTGGCCGCCTGACCGGATATCGCCCCGCATACCCCCCCGGACCACCCCCGTTGTCGCGGCGGCGAACACCTGCTATATGGGGCCCACCTATCCATTGGCGGCGCGGTCCGGGCGCGGCCCCAGGGACCCGTTCATGGCAAGACGCAGACAGATTTTCGAGGGCAAGGGCAAGGTCCTGTTCGAAGGCCCCGAGCCCGGGACCGTCGTTCAGTACTTCAAGGACGACGCCACCGCCTTCGGCAGCCGCAAGACCGGCGTGATCACCGGCAAGGGCGTGCTGAACAACCGCATTTCCGAATACCTGATGGCCCGGCTGGGCGAGATCGGCGTGCCCACGCACCTGATCCGCCGCCTGAACATGCGCGAGCAGCTGATCCGCGAGGTGGAGATCATCCCCCTGGCCGTGGTGGTGCGCAACGTGGCCGCCGGGTCGCTGGCCAAGCGGTTCGCCATCGCCGAGGGCACCGCCCTGCCGCGCTCCATCGTCGAGTACTACTTCAAGTCCGACGAGCTGGGCCACCCCCTGGTGGCCGAGGAGCACGTGACCGCCTTCGGCTGGGCCACGCCCCAGGACCTGGACGAGATCCTGGCCCTGGCGCTGCGGGTGAACGACTACCTGTCGGGGCTGTTCCTGGGCATCGGCATCCGCCTGGTGGACCTGCGCCTGGAATTCGGCCGCCTGTGGGAAAACGACATGGTGCGCATCGTCCTGGCCGACGAGATCAGCCCGGACAACTGCCGCCTGTGGGACCTGAAGACCAACGAGAAGCTGGACCGCGACCGCTTCAGCGAGGACCTGGGCAAGGTGGCCGACGCCTACCAGGAAGTGGCCCGCCGCCTGGGCATCCTGCCGGAAAGCGGCCCCCGCGACATGCCCGGCCCCGAGGTCATGCAATAACCGGCGGCACCCGCCGGAGACACCGCCGTCAAGGAGGGGAACCAATGAAAGCCAAAGTCCACGTCACCCTGAAGGCCGGCGTGCTCGACCCCCAGGGCAAGGCGGTCGAACACGCCCTGGGCGCCCTGGGGTTCGACGGCATCAACGGCGTGCGCCAGGGCAAGTACATCGAGATCGACCTGAAGGACGCCGACGCCGGCCAGGCCCGCGACCGGGTCGAAGCCATGTGCAAGCAGCTTCTGGCCAACACCGTGATCGAAAACTACGCCATCGAGATCGCCGACTAGCCCCCGTACCCCCATCGACGCAAAGGAGCGGACGCCCCATGAAAGCCGCCGTCGTCGTTTTCCCCGGATCCAACTGTGACCGCGACATGCAGGTGGCCCTGCGCGAGGCCTTCGGGCACGAGCCGGCCATGGTCTGGCACGGGGACAGCGACCTGCCCGACGTGGACCTGATCGCCCTGCCGGGCGGGTTTTCCTATGGCGACTACCTGCGCTGCGGGGCCGTCGCCTCCCACTCCCCCATCATGGCCGAGGTCAAGCGCCGGGCCGCCAAGGGGGTGAAGGTGCTGGGCGTGTGCAACGGCTTCCAGGTGCTCACCGAGGCCGGCCTGCTGCCGGGCGTGCTGATGCGCAACACCACGCTGAAGTACATCTGCAAGGACGTGCACCTGTCCGTGGAGCGGGCCGATACCCCCTTCACCGCCGGCTACAGGGCCGGCCAGGTGATCCGCATCCCCATCGCCCACCACGACGGCAACTTCTTCATCGACGACGACGGCCTGAAGCGCCTGGAGGGCGAGGGCCGGGTGGCCTTCCGCTATGTCACGCCGAAGGGCAAGGCGACGGCGGCGGCCAACCCCAACGGCAGCCTGAACAACATCGCCGGCATCCTGAACGAGGCCGGCAACGTGCTGGGCATGATGCCCCACCCGGAACGGCTGGCCGACACCGACCTGGGCGGCACCGACGGCCGGCCCATGTTCACCGGCCTGGCGGAGGTGCTGAAGGCATGAACATCGACACCCCCGTCACCCCCCAGGTGGTGGCCGAACACGGCCTGACGCCGGACGAATACGAAAAGGTGCTGGAGATCATGGGCCGGGCGCCCAACATCACCGAACTGGGCATCTTTTCGGTCATGTGGTCCGAGCACTGCTCCTACAAATCGTCCAAGAAGTGGCTGAAGACCCTGCCCACGGAAGCCCCCTGGGTGATCTGCGGCCCGGGCGAGAACGCCGGCATCGTCGACATCGGCGACGGCCAGGCCTGCATCTTCAAGATGGAAAGCCACAACCACCCCAGCTTCATCGAGCCCTACCAGGGCGCGGCCACGGGGGTGGGCGGCATCCTGCGCGACGTGTTCACCATGGGCGCGCGGCCGGTGGCCAACCTGAACGCCCTGTGGTTCGGCCGGCCCGAACACCCCAAGACCCGCCACCTGGTGTCGGGCGTGGTGGCCGGCATCGGCGGCTACGGCAACTGCGTGGGCGTGCCCACGGTGGGCGGCGAATGCGGTTTCCACGAAAGCTATGACGGCAACATCCTGGTCAATGCCATGACCGCCGGCATCGCCGACACGGACCGCATCTTCTATTCCGCCGCCGCCGGCATCGGCAACCCGGTGGTCTACGTGGGATCGAAGACCGGGCGCGACGGCATCCACGGCGCCACCATGGCCTCGGCCGAGTTCTCGGACGATTCCGAGGAAAAGCGCCCCACGGTGCAGGTGGGCGACCCGTTCACGGAAAAGCTGCTGATCGAGGCCTGCCTGGAACTGATGCGCACCGACGCCATCGTCGCCATCCAGGACATGGGGGCGGCGGGGCTGACCTCGTCGTCGTTCGAGATGGCGTCGAAGGGCGGCGTGGGCATCGACATGGACCTGGACGCCGTGCCGCAGCGGGAAGTGGGCATGACGCCCTATGAGATGCTGCTGTCGGAAAGCCAGGAACGCATGCTGATGGTCCTGAAGCCGGGCAAGGAGCCCCAGGCCGAGGCCATCTTCCGCAAGTGGGAACTGGACTTTTCCGTCGTCGGCACCATCACCGACACCGGGCGCATGGTGATCCGCCACCAGGGCGCCGTGGTCGCCGACCTGCCCATCGACCCCCTGGCCCTGGCCTCGCCGGAATACGACCGTCCGTGGGTGGCCACCACCCCGCCGACCGAACTGACGCCGGCCGACCTGGCCCGGGTGATCGAACCCATGGACGCCCTGAAGGTGCTGGTGGCCTGCCCCGACATGGCCTCGAAGCGGTGGATCTGGGAACAGTACGACCACATGGTGATGGCCGACACCGTGCAGCGCCCGGGCGGCGACGCCGCCGTGGTGCGCGTGCACGGCACCCGCAAGGGCCTGGCCATGGCCAGCGACTGCACGCCGCGCTACTGCAAGGCCGACCCGGTGCAGGGCGGCCGCCAGGCGGTGGCCGAATCCTGGCGCAACGTCACCGCCACCGGCGCCACGCCCCTGGCCATCACCGACAACATGAACTTCGGCAACCCGGAACGACCGGAAATCATGGGCCA
>JAGREA010000221.1 GCA_020446745.1 Rhodobacterales bacterium
CACTGCCCCGTCAAATCGGCCAGGAAGCGGGTGAAGGTGGCGTTCAGCCCGTCGTCCAGGGCCGCCACGGCGGCGGCCACGGTATCGCCCCCGGCCGCCACCTCCTGGTGGTAGGTGTTGAGGAACAGCAGCCGCTGGGTGGCGATCTCGGTGACCGCCAGTTCCAGGTCCAGGGCCGCCCGGGGCTGGGCGCCGTTGATCTTTTCCAGGCGCAGGATGCGGCCGGTCAGCTCATAGTCGGCGCCGACCCGCATTTCCGGCGTGACCACGGCCTTGGCCACCTTGGCGGCGCGCAGGAAGGCCACCATTTCGTCGCGCACCATGATGGTCGGCGGCTGGGTCCAGAAGTGGTAGTGGTATTCCTTCACCTGGTGGGGCATGCCGGCTTCGGAATAGGAAATGGGCCGCCCGGCGGTCAGGCCGTCGGCCACGAACTTCTCCACCTCCAGGGTGCCGGGCAGGTAGGGGGTGGCGAGCACCCGGGCCGGCGCGGCGGCCCGCAGGCGATAGTAGGCGTCCTCGGGCGCCGGGTCCTGGGCACAGGCGCCCAGGCCCAGGACGCCCCCCAGGACAGCGATGAACGCCAGGGCCCGCATGGGTGATCTCACGGTCCGTCCCCCTCCCCTACTCGGCCTTCGGATCGGGCTTGGTGCCGCCCAGCAGCAGGCCCGGGTTCTGGCGGATCTGGCGGCTGAACTCGTTCAGGTTCCGGGCCGCCCCGTCCAGGTTGTGGTTGAAGCTGTCCACGTTGCGGGCCACGGATTCGGCCACGTACTTCAGGTCGGAGATGGCGGCGCGGATGTCTTCGCGGTTGTCGGCCACGCTGCCGTCCATGTTGACGATCAGGGATTCGAAGTGGCCGCGGGTCTGTTCCAGCTCGATGGAAAGCTGGGCCATGTTCAGGGCCGCGCCATCCAGGTTGGCCAGGATCGAGGACACCATGTCCCGGTTCTCGTCGGTCAGGAAGGCCTGAAGCTGCTCGGACGCCGCGTTGGCGTTCTGGGCGAAGGATTCCAGATTGTGGACGATGTCGGGCAGGGCGCCGGTCACCTCGCCCGACATGGTGTGCAGGTCGGCGAACACCAGCCGGGCGTCGTTGTCGATCAGCGAGGTGAAGGACGACACGGCGCCGTCCAGGTTCTTCAGCAGCGGCCGCAGGTCCTCGCGGGTCAGGCGGTTGATCTCCTCGGCCACGGTGGACACCACGGTGAAGATGCTGGTGGCCTCGCGGCTGGTGACCTCCTTGCCCGGCTCCAGGGCGGCGGTGGACTCGCCGGCCTTGATGCTGATGGTCACGGCGGCCAGCAGGCCCGGGGCGGCGATGTCGGCCAGGCTGTCCTGGGGGATGCGCCAGTCCTCCAGCACCTCGAAGTCCACCCGGAACGCCATGCCCGACTGGCTGGGCATGGGCGTCACGCCCGTCACCTGGCCGATGGGATAGCCTTCGTACAGCACCTGGGTGCCGTACTTCACGCCGGTGACGTTGCGGTAGGTGGCGAAGTACTTGTCGGTGGGTCCGCTCCACCCGGTCAGCGTGGCCAGGGCGGCCACGGTGCCGAAGATCATGGCGAGGACGAAGACGCCGACCAGGACATAGTTGATCTTGCTGCTTCTCATAGGGCGGCGTTCCGTAGCGGTTCGTCACCGGTCAGGCGACGCAGGTACTCTTCGGGGTCGATTGTATCGTCTTCCGCGCGCCGGTTAAGCAGGTTCTGAATCCGCTCGCTGGGATGGGCCCGAACCTCGTCCGGCGTGCCGATGAACAGGATGTCGCCGCGGTCCAGGATGGTGATGCGGTCGGCGATCTTGAAGGCGCTTTCCAGTTCGTGGGTGACCACGCAGATGCTCATGCCCATGGCATCGCGCAGGCGCAGGATCAGGTCGTCCAGCGCCGACGACACGGCCGGGTCCAGGCCGGCCGAGGGTTCGTCCATGAACAGGATGCGGGGGTCCATGATGATGGCCCGGGCCACGGCGGCGCGCTTGATCATGCCGCCCGACAGTTCCGACGGCATCAGGTCCTCGAACCCGGCCAGGTTCACCACCTCCAGCTTCATGCGGGCCATGATGCGCATGGTCTGGGGGTCCAGGTCCGTGTGCTCGTAAAGGGGCAGCATGATGTTCTCGCCCACGGTCATCGAGCTGAACAGCGCGCCGCCCTGGAACGCCACGCCCAGCTTCTTGCGCAGGTCGATCATGTCGCGCAGGCCCAGCTGGGTGATGTCCTGGCCCAGTACCTTCATGGTGCCCGAGGTGGCGCGTTCCAGCACCATCAGATGGCGCAGCAGGGTGGACTTGCCCGACCCGCTGCCGCCCATGATGACCATGATCTCGCCGTCGCGCACCTCCATGGACACGCCCTTCAGGATCATGCGCGCGCCATAGTGGGTGACCAGGTCGTGGACCTCGATCACCACCGGGCGGTCTTTTTTCGGGGCGGCGCCGGTCATCGGGTCACCGCGAAGACGAACAGCATGTCGGTGACGATGATGGCCGAAATGGACTGCACCACGGCCCGGGTGGTGGCCTTCCCCACGCCTTCGGCGCCACCGGTGACCGAGGCCCCGTTGACCACGCCGATCACCGCGATCAGCACGGCGAAGATCAGGCTCTTGCTCAGGCCGTGCAGCAGGTCGCCGGCCGACAGGGCATCGACCACCTGGTCGAAATAGGCGGCCAGGCTGATCTTCAGTTCCAGGTTCACGTACAGCCCCGCCGCCAGCAGGCCGGACACGTGGGAGAAGAAGGTGAGCGCCGGCACCATGATCAGGCAGGCGATCAGGGCCGGGGCGACCAGGAACCGCACCGGGTTGATGCCCATCACGTGCAGGGCGTCGATTTCCTGGTTGGTCTTCATGCTGCCGATGCGCGCCGCCAGGGCCGAGCCCGAGCGCCCGGCCACCAGGATGCCGGTGATCAGCGGCGCGAATTCGCGCACCACCGACAGGGCGATGCCCACCGTGACCTTGGTTTCGGCGCCGAAGATGCGCAGCGTGTGGATGCCCTGGATGGCCAGCATGACGCCGATGGTGGCGGCCATCATGGCGATGATGGGAATGGCAAAGATGCCGATCTCCATCATCTGGTTGATCACCGCGTCCAGGCGCACGGGCTGCCTGATGCGCGGCCCCAGGATCAGCCAGTACAGGCTTTCCACCACCAGGATGCCGGCGTTGCCCACCTCCTCCACCGCCGCCACGGCCTTGCGGCCGGTGCGGTCCAGCGAACGGATCAGGCGGCTGTCGGGGGCGTCACCGGTCATGGGGTTTCGGGGGCCGGGCCGATCACCCGGCGGCCAGTCCCTCGTCCAGCGTGGCGTGGATGGTGAACACCCGGTCCAGGCGGGCCAGCTGCAGCACGCGAAGGGCGGCCTCGCTGACGCTGACCAGGGCCAGGTCGGTGCCGGCCTTGCGGGCGCCCTGCAGGGATTCCACCAGCGAGGCGACGCCGGAGCTGTCGATGTAGGTGACACCGGCCAGGTCCACCAGCACCCGTCGGCCGCGCGCCACGGCATCCAGCAGCACGCGCCGGGCCTCGGGCGAGCTGTCCAGGTCCACGTCGCCCGACAGGACCACCACCAGGGCGCCGTCCCGATCCAGAAGTTCGTGATTCATAGAGCCCCTCTCAAGCGATTTTCTTCTTCATTCGAAGCAGGTTGCCCCCATCTTCTGGCGGAGGCAAGAAGGTTACGTCGTCCATCACTTCACGGATGAAATGGGTGCCCAGGCCGCCCGGCCGCAGATCGTCCAGGTCCCGGGGCTTGATCCGTTCCACATCCACCGGCGCGGCGAAATCGCGCAGCAGGAACACCACGTCCTCGCCCTCGCGGCGGATCTCCAGCACCACCTCGCCCACGCCCGTGTTGCCATAGGCGTGGCGAATCACGTTCTGGCAGGCCTCGTCCACGGCGATCACCATGTCGCGGGTCACGGCGGTGCTGCAACCACATTCCGTGGCCGCCTCGGACACCGCCTTGCGCACCACCTTCAGGCGGTCGGGGCGGGCCGGGAATTCCAGGATCAGCAGTTCCTCGCTGGCGGCGCCGGGCGAATCGGGCCCCGTGGCCGGCTTGGGCCGCCGGTGGGGGTGGTTGTCCTCGATCACCAGCATGGTCAGGTCGTCGCGCAGGCCGGCGTTCTGGTTGAAATGCTCGATCATGCGGTCCAGGCGGCCGGCGGCGGGCAGGTCGTCGTAGCGGTTGATCAGGTCCTTGAAGCCGCTGGCCTCCAGCATGCGCCCGCCGTCCACCAGGCCCTCGGTCACGCCGTCGGTGAACACCCACAGGGCGCCGCCTTCCAGGTCGACGCGGGTTTCCGGGAAGGTGTCGTCGGGGCCCAGGGGCGGCAGGATGCCCACCGGCGGGGCCTCGGCGGCGATGGGGCGGAAGGTGCCGTCGGCGGCCCGCACCAGGGGCGGCTCGTGGCCGGCGTTGGCCAGCACCACGGTGCCCGTATCGGGGTCGAAAATGCCGCCCACCATGGTCACGAACATGCCGCGGGTCACGGTTTCGCAGATTTCCGCGTTGATGCGGGCCATCAGCAGGCCCGGATCGTGGATGGTCTTGCCCAGGCAGCGGAACAGGCTGGCCGTCTTGGCCATCAGCAGGGCCGCGTTCATGCCCTTGCCCGACACGTCGCCCAGGTTGAAGCAGATGCGCCCGTCGGGCAGTTCGAAGAAATCGAAGAAGTCCCCCGACACGGTGCGGGCCGGGATGTTGATGCCGTGCACGGGGAAATCCGCCGCCGGGGTATCCGGCAGCAGCGAGCGCTGGATCTCGGCCGCCAGTTCCAGCTCGCGGCGCACGCGCTCCTGCTCCACCAGGGCCGCGGCCAGGCGGGCGTTCAGGATGGCCAGGGCGGCCGAGGTGGACAGCACCTCCAGGATCCGCAGGTCGCCATCGGTGAACAGGTCGTCGGCATCCAGCTTGTTGACCATCTCGATGGCGCCGATCACCTCGTCCTTCACGCTCATGGGGGCGCACAGGATGGACCGGGTGGTGAAGCCCGTCTGCTTGTCCACGTTCTTGTTGAACGACGGGTCCTTGGCCGCGTCGCGGACGATCTCGCCGCGGTTGTCCTGCACCGACCGGCCGACGATGCCCTTGTCGCTGGGCAGCTTCAGGCCGGTGATGTCGGTGGCCCCCACGCAGGCCGTGCAGTGCAGCGTTTGGCCTTCGTCCTCCAGCATGAACACGGCACCGCCGGCGGCGTTCAGGTGGCGGGTGATCAGGGTCAGGGCGCGGTAGACGGTGGTTTCGATGTCCAGGGTCGAGGCGAAATCCCGCCCCATCACCGCCAGGAGTTCCAGGTGGTCGGTGATCGACTCGTCGGAGGAAACGGCCGCCGCCAAGGTGGGGGCCATCTGCGGTCCGTCCGCCAGGTGCGCCTGATCATCCATGGCCGGCACTATGCCTGGAAACGTCGCCCCGGGCAATGAACGGGGGGGTATTCCGG